>NZ_RPSE01000016.1:0-43514 GCF_003949955.1 Streptomyces sp. WAC05292 | reverse complement strand
GTGCCGCTGTATGTCTCCGCAATTACTCGGACTTCCTACTATCTGAGACGGCCAATCCTCCGAACGCCCCCGCCCGCCGCACCGATCGCCCACGACACGCACTGTCCGCATGATGGACGCAATATGTCTGAGGGCTGGGACACGGAGTACGGTTCCGACATGTCGACCAGCATCAATCTCGCAGTGATCCCCGGTGACGGCATCGGCCAGGAAGTCGTGGCCCAGGGCCTGAAGGTCCTCGCCGCCGTCCTGCCCCAGGACGTGAAGCTGGAGACCAGGGAGTACGACCTCGGCGCCCGGCGCTGGCACCGCACCGGCGAGACCCTGCCGGACGCGGAGCTGGAGGCGCTCAAGGCCCACGACGCGATCCTGCTCGGCGCCATCGGCGACCCCTCGGTCCCGTCCGGCGTCCTGGAGCGCGGCCTGCTGCTGAAGCTCCGCTTCGCCTTCGACCACTTCGTCAACCTGCGCCCGTCGAAGCTGTTCCCGAACACGGCCACCCCGCTCGCCGGCCGCCCGGAGATCGACTTCGTCGTGGTCCGGGAGGGCACCGAGGGCCCGTACACCGGCAACGGCGGCAGCCTGCGCACCGGCACCCCCGCCGAGGTCGCCACCGAGGTCAGCGTCAACACCGCCTACGGCGTCGAGCGCGTCGTCCGCGACGCGTACGAGCGGGCCGCCGCCCGCCCCCGCAAGAAGCTGACGCTCGTCCACAAGAACAACGTCCTCGTGTACGCCGGGCACATGTGGAAGAACATCTTCGACAAGGTGGGCCGCGAGTACCCGCAGGTCACCACCGACTACCTGCACGTCGACGCCGCGACGATCTTCTTCGTCACCCAGCCCGAGCGCTTCGACGTCATCGTCACGGACAACCTCTTCGGCGACATCCTCACCGACCTGGCCGCGGCCGTGACCGGCGGCATCGGCCTCGCCGCCTCGGGGAACATCAACCCCACCGGCGACTTCCCCTCCATGTTCGAGCCCGTCCACGGCTCGGCCCCCGACATCGCCGGCACCGGCAAGGCCGACCCCACCGCGACCGTCCTGTCCGTCGCCCTGATGCTGCGCCACCTCGGGTACGAGGAGCAGGCCGCCCGCATCGAGGACGCGGTCGCCGCCGACCTCGCGGAGCGCGACGGCACCTTCCGCAACACGGATCAGATCGGCGACTCGCTCGCCGCACGAGTAGCCGGCTGACCCGGCTGCCCCCGCTCCAGGAAGCCGCCGGGTCGCGCGACCACCGCACCCGGCGGCTTTTCCTGCGCGGCCCCGGGTGCCACCATCTCCCCTGGGCCGCACACCTCCCCGCTTCACCGAAGCCGCCTCGCGCGCGATAATCGAACGCGAGACCGCGGAATGCGGGGAAAGCTCGGACGTCCTGTACGCCGTGAGCGCGGTCCGCCCTACCCAACCGGTGAAGGACAAGCACTCATGACGACGCCCACGATCGAGCTCAAGCCCTCCTCGAACCCGCTGTCCGATGCGGAGCGCGAGGCGATCCTGGCTAGCCCCGGCTTCGGCCGCCACTTCACCGACCACATGGTGACGATCAAGTGGACCGAGGGGCGCGGCTGGCACGACGCGGAGCTCGTCCCCTACGCGCCGCTGTCGATCGACCCCGCGAACATGACGCTGCACTACGCGCAGACGATCTTCGAGGGGCTGAAGGCCTACCGCCAGCCCGACGGCACCGTCGCCACCTTCCGCCCCGAGGCCAACGCCGAGCGCTTCCAGGCCTCCGCCCGCCGCATGGCCATGCCGGAGCTGCCGACCGAGCTCTTCATCGAGGCCTGCGACGCCCTCATCAAGCAGGACAGCGCCTGGGTGCCCTCCTCCGGCGAGGCCTCCCTGTACCTGCGCCCCTTCATGTTCGCCACCGAGGTCGGCCTCGGCGTCCGCCCGGCCAACGAGTTCCTGTTCATGGTCATCGCCTCCCCGGCCGGCGCCTACTTCGCCGGAGGCGTCAAGCCCGTCTCCGTCTGGCTCTCCGAGGAGTACGTGCGCGCGGTCAAGGGCGGCACCGGCGCGGCCAAGACCGGCGGCAACTACGCGGCGTCCCTCGTCGCGCAGGCGCAGGCCGCCGCGCACGGCTGCGACCAGGTGGTGTGGCTCGACGCCGTCGAGCACCGCTGGATCGAGGAGATGGGCGGCATGAACCTGTACTTCGTGTACGGCGACCGCATCGTCACCCCGGAGCTGACCGGCTCGCTCCTGCCCGGCATCACCCGCGACTCGCTCCTCACCATCGCCCGCGACCTCGGCTACACCGCCGAGGAGGGGCGCATCTCCACCGAGGACTGGAAGCGCGACAACGAGAACGGCACCCTGACCGAGGTGTTCGCCTGCGGCACGGCCGCCGTCATCACCCCCGTCGGCTCCGTCAAGTCCGAGAAGGCCTCCTGGACGCAGGGCGACGGCGAGCCCGGCGAGGTCACCATGAAGCTCCGCAAGGCGCTGCTCGACCTCCAGACCGGCCACCGCGCCGACACCCACGGTTGGATGCACCCCCTCGGCTAGCCGGCAGCCGCCTGCCGCAACGGCGAAGGCCCCCCGCGCGCCGCGCGGGGGGCCTTCGCCGTTGCGGGCAGGGCGGGGGAGCCCGGTCAGCGCTCCTCGTCCGCCGCGTCCCGGCGCCGCTCGTCCTTGCGGCGGTCGCTGCCGTCGGGGACGGCGCCCACCAGGAAGTCGCCGAAGGCGTAGGCCAGGCCGGCGACCCCCTTGACGATCCTGCCCGCCACGTACACCAGCTCTTCCACGGCGCCTCCCCTTGGCTGTGTTCTCCGGTCGTGCCCTCGTCGTGCCTACTCGGCCGCCGCGGCGGCGGCGACCGGCCCCGCCGGCTCCGCGGCCGCGGTGCTCTGCGGCCGGACCGCCAGTGCCGCGTACACCGCGCCGCCGACCAGCCCCGACAGGACGAAACTGCAGTCCACTCCGCCGGTCAGGGCCAGCAGGGGGCACTCGTACAGCGGTGTCGACACGGCGGCCAGGCCGACCCCGGCGCCCGCCGCCCAGGAGGCGGTGGCGCGCAGGTTCCACCCGCCGCTGTACCAGTAGACGCCGCCGCGGGCCCGGCGGTTGAACACCTGGAGGGATTCGGCGTCGTACTCCCCGCGGCACAGGCGGTGGCCGATCAGGGTGATCACGGCCCACGGGGTGCCGATCGCGGTCAGCAGCAGCACGAACGAGGTCATGGCGGACTGCACGTCCCACTCGAAGGAGCCGACGAAGACGAAGGCGGTGGCGACGGCGGCCGCGGCCAGCGTGGCCGTCGCGCGCGTGGCCCGGGGCACGATGGCGTCGAGGTCGAGGCCCATCGAGTAGAGCATCAGCCCCGCGTTGCCGACCGAGCCGGCGGCCGCGGCGGCCAGCAGCGGCACCAGGTACCACAGGGGTGCGGCGGCGACCAGCGGTCCCGCGTAGTCGGCGCCCGCGCGGGCGGCGAGCGCGGTGTACGTGCCGAACAGCTGCGGCACGAGCAGGCCGGCGAGCAGCCCGAGGCAGGTGGCCCGCAGCACCTTGCGGGGGTGGTGCCGGCGCGGCGAGATGTAGCGGGTGTAGTCGCCCAGCAGGGTGATGAAGGCGACGGGGCCGCTGAGCCCCGCCGCGACGGCGGCCAGCAGCCATGTCGGCCAGAACGAGCCGAGCAGGTAGCCGGTCCCCGGCGGGGCGGCGGCGGTGAAGCCGGGCGCGTAGGCGGCGACGCCGAGGGCCAGCAGGAGGAGCATGGCGACGGAGAGCAGCTTGCTCATCCGCAGCAGCAGCCGGTAGCCGAAGACGGCGGCGGCCGCGGTGAACACCGCGAGCCCGCCGTACATCGCCGCCCGCACGGCCCCGGTGTCCGGCAGGCCGGTCAGCCGGGCGAGGGCGGCGGCCATGACGTCGCCGCCGATCCACAGCGTCAGGGCGGTGTAGCCGAGGGAGAGCAGCAGCCCCACCACCGAGCCGACGAGCCGGCCGCGGACCCCGAACCGGGCGCCGCTGGAGGTGGAGAGGTTGGTGGCCGTGCGCAGGGAGACCAGGGCGAGCGGCGCGGTGAAGGCGATGCCGGCGAGGGTTCCGGCCACGATGGCGGTGACGGACGGGACCAGGCCCAGCCCGAAGGACGGGGGCAGCCAGCCGAACACGATCACGCCGAGGCACAGATTGGAGCCGAGCAGGATCGCGACGAGGTCGCGGGGGCCGCTGGTCCGCTCCTCCTCCGGGATGGTGTCGACTCCGCGCTGTTCTATGGGCATGGGGGACTCCCTTGGGCAGGGCGGGGGGTGGTGGCGCTTCGTTTGAGCGGCATTCAATGTGACCCAGGCCCTGCTGTCCGGTCAATGGTTCCGTGCCACGCATTCCAGAGTTAGAGTGATGCTCTAACCCATCGAGGCAAAAGGTGGTGGATCGGCGTGCGGCTGACCCCTACGGAGCGCGACCGCCTGCTGTTGCGCAGCGCCGCGGAACTGGCCCGGGCCCGGCGGGCCCGCGGACTCCGCCTCAACGTCCCCGAGGCCACGGCGCTCGTCGCGGACACCGTGTGCGAGGC
This sequence comes from Streptomyces sp. WAC05292, assembly GCF_003949955.1. Lineage (NCBI taxonomy): Bacteria > Bacillati > Actinomycetota > Actinomycetes > Kitasatosporales > Streptomycetaceae > Streptomyces > Streptomyces sp. WAC05292. Next base: position 38,983 of record NZ_RPSE01000016.1, on the reverse strand, counting down.
CGCCCGCGACGGAAAGCGCCTGGCGGAGGCCATCGAGGAGGCGTCCCGCGTCCTCGGCCCGGACGACGTCCTGCCCGGCGTCGCCGACGTGGTCACCGAAGTGCACGTCGAGGCCGTCTTCGACGACGGCTCCCGCCTCGCGGTGGTCCCCTCGCCGATCCGCGGCGCCGCCCTCCTCGGCGACGACGCCCCCGGCGCCGTCGTACCCGGCCCCGGCGCCCCGCAGCCGGAGCCGGCCCTCCGGCTGCGGGTGCGCAACACCGCCGCCGTGCCGGTGAGCGTCACCAGCCACTTCCACTTCTTCGAAGCCAACCCGCGCCTCGACTTCGACCGGGCCGCCGCCTACGGCATGCGCCTGTGCGTCCCCGCCGGATCGTCCGTCCGGTTCGATCCGCACGGCGAGGGCGAGGTCGGCCTCGTCCCCCTCGGCGGCGACCGCATCGCCATCGGCTTCGCGGGGCTCGTCGACGGGCCGCTCGACGCCCCGGGAGCCAAGGAGGAGGCCCTGCGCCGGGCCGCCGCATGCGGCTACCTGGGCGCGGAGACGGCAGGCGGCCGCCCGGCGGGCGCCGGGGAAGGAGAGCGGGCATGAGCAGGCAGACCAGGCACAGCGACCACTGCGCGCCGGGCAGCCGGCACATCGACCCGCACGAGTACGCCGCCGTCTTCGGCCCCCGTGCGGGCGACCGGGTCCGCCTCGGCGACTCGGGGCTGACCGTCCGCGTCGAGCACGACGCGCAGAAGCCGGGCGACGAGTTCCTCGCCGGCTTCGGCAAGACCGCCCGCGACGGACTGCACCTGAAGGCCGCCGCCGTCCGGGAGACCTGCGACGTCGTCATCAGCAACGTCCTCGTCATCGACGCCGTCCTCGGCATCCGCAAGGTGTCCGTCGGCATCCGCGAGGGCCGCATCCACGCCATCGGCCGCGCCGGCAACCCCGACACCCTCGACGGCGTCGACGTCGTCGTCGGCACCGGGACGAGCATCGTCTCCGGCGAAGGCCTGATCGCCACCGCCGGGGCGGTCGACACCCACGTCCACCTGCTCTCCCCGCGCGTCATGGAGGCCTCGCTCGCGGCCGGAGTCACCACCGTCATCGGCCAGGAGTTCGGGCCCGTCTGGGGCGTCGGAGTCAACTCGCCCTGGGCGCTGAGGCACGCCTTCAACGCCTTCGACGCCTGGCCCGTCAACATCGGCTTCCTCGCGCGCGGCTCCTCCTCCGACCCGGCCCCCCTGGTGGAGGCCCTCGCCGAGGGCGGCGCGAGCGGGTTCAAGGTCCACGAGGACATGGGCGCCCACACCCGCGCACTCGACACCGCCCTGCGCGTGGCCGAGGAGCACGACGTCCAGGTCGCCCTGCACTCGGACGGCCTGAACGAGTGCCTCTCCGTCGAGGACACCCTGCGCGTCCTGGAAGGCCGCACCATCCACGCCTTCCACATCGAGGGCTGCGGCGGCGGGCACGTCCCCAACGTGCTGAAGATGGCGGGCGTGCCGAACGTCATCGGCTCCTCCACCAACCCCACGCTGCCCTTCGGCCGGGACGCCGTCGCCGAGCACTACGGCATGATCGTCTCCGTCCACGACCTCAAGCCGGACCTGCCCGGGGACGCCGCGATGGCCCGCGACCGGATCCGCGCCGGCACCATGGGCGCCGAGGACGTCCTCCACGACCTGGGCGCCATCGGCATCACCTCCTCCGACGCCCAGGGCATGGGCCGGGCCGGGGAGACCGTGCGCCGCACCTTCGCCATGGCCGCCAAGATGAAGGCGGAGCTCGGCCCGATGGACGGCGACGGCGAGGGCGACGACAACGCCCGCGTCCTGCGCTACATGGCCAAGCTCACCATCAACCCGGCGATCGCCCACGGCCTGGCCCACGAGATCGGCTCCATCGAGGTCGGCAAACTGGCCGACATCGTGCTGTGGCGCCCGCAGTTCTTCGGCGCCAAGCCGCAGCTCGTCCTCAAGTCCGGCTTCCCCGCGTACGGCGTCACCGGCGACCCCAACGCCGCCACCGACACCTGCGAGCCGCTCGTCCTCGGGCCGCAGTTCGGGGCGTACGGGGCCACGGCCGCGGACATCTCCGTCGCGTTCGTCTCGGCGGCCGCCGCGGCCCTCGGCGGCGACGCGATGCCCACGCGCCGCCGCCGCGTCGCCGTCCGCGGCACCCGCGGCATCGGCCCCGCCGACCTCCTGCTCAACTCCCGGACCGGCGCGGTCGACGTCGACGCCCGCACCGGGCTCGTCACCCTCGACGGCGACCCGCTGCACTCGGCCGCGGCCGACTCGGTCGCCCTCAACCGCCTGTACTTCCTCTGAGCCGGCCCACCCCTTAAGGACCCCCGCCATGACCAACCCTGTCGCCGACGGATTCCGCATGCCCGCCGAGTGGACGCCCCACGAGCGGACCTGGATGGCCTGGCCCAGCCCCAACCCCACCTTCACCGACGAGCGCGAACTCGCGGAGGCCCGCGAGGCGTGGGGCGCCGTCGCCCGCGCGGTGCGCGTCCACGAGCCGGTGACGCTGGTCGCGGCCCCGGGCGACGCCGAGGGCGCCAGGGCAATGGCCGGAGCCGGCCCCGGCCACCCCCTCACGGTCGTCGAGCGGGAGCTCGACGACGCCTGGATGCGCGACATCGGCCCCACCTTCGTCACCGACGGCCGGGGCGGCCTCGCCGCCGTCGACTGGACGTTCAACGGCTGGGGCGCCCAGGAGTGGGCCCGCTGGGAGCACGACTCCAAGATCGCCCGGCACGTCTCCGACCTGGCCGGCAGCCGCACCTACAGCACCCCGCTGGTCAACGAGGGCGGAGCCCTGCACGTCGACGGCGAGGGCACGGTCCTGCTCACCGACACCGTCCAGCTGGGCCAGGGCCGCAACCCCGGCTGGACCCGCGAGCAGGTCGAGGCCGAGATCCACGCCCACCTCGGCACCACCAAGGCCATCTGGCTGCCGTACGGCCTCGCCGGCGACTACGGCACCTACGGCACCCAGGGCCACGTCGACATCGTCGCCGCCTTCGCCCGCCCCGGGGTCGTCGTCGTGCACACCCAGCCGGACCCGGCCCACCCCGACCACGAGCGCTGCAAGACCATCGCCGCCCTCCTGCGCGCCGCGACCGACGCGCGGGGCCGCCGCCTGGAGGTCGTCGAGGTGCCCGCGCCGACCGTCCTGGAGGCGGACGGCGAGTGGGTCGACTACTCCTACATCAACCACTACCTCTGCAACGGCGGCGTCGTGCTGTGCGCCTTCGGCGACCCCCGCGACGAGGAGGCCGCCGGGATCTTCCGCGGCCTGTTCCCCGACCGGACCGTGACGCTCGTCGACGCACGTACGATTTTCGCCGGGGGTGGCGGCATCCACTGCATCACCCAGCAGCAGCCGAAGGTGTGACCTGCGGCCGATCGACGAGGAGTGGCCCATGGCGGCGGGTGGAGCACGAGCGGCGCGGAAGAACGCGCCGCCGCGCGAGGACGTCCTCGCCGCCGCGATGGCCACCATCGCCGAGCGCGGCCTGGACGGCCTGACCATGGCCGGCCTGGGCCGCCAGGTCGGCATGAGCAGCGGCCACCTCCTCTACTACTTCGGCAGCAAGGACGAGCTGCTGCTGCAGACGCTGGAGTGGAGCGAGGCCGCCCTCGGCGCCGAGCGGCGGGCCCTGCTGGCCCGCCGCGGCACGGCCCGCGAGCGCCTGGAGGCGTACGTCGACCTGTACGTGCCCGACGGGGCCCGCGACCCGCACTGGACGCTCTGGCTGGAGGTGTGGAACCGCTCGCAGGACGCCGGCCCCGGCGAGCGGGAGCGGCAGGCCGCCATCGAGGGCGCCTGGCACCGCGACCTGGTCGCCCTCCTGGCCGAGGGCATCTCGCGCGGCGAGTTCAAGGCGGTGGACCCCGACCGCCACGCCTCCCGGCTGCGGGCCCTGCTGGACGGGTTCAGCATCCAGGTCGCCGTCGGGCTGCCCGGCATCGGGCGGCGCGACATCCTCGACCACGTCTCGGAATTCCTTGATCAGTCTCTCGTATCGTGAGACGGCCCGGACGGCCCGCGGCACGGTGTGCCAGACTGCCGACGTGCTTGCTCAGCTCATGATTATCGGCAGCAGCGCGCCGGTCCGCAGTGACCGCTGAACCCGTGGAAGACCTTCGCGGCGGCGGCCACCGTGCCCCTGACCCGCGCGCAGACCTCTCGCACCCGCGAGGGGTCTTTTCGTTTACCGGCGCCCATCGGGCCGGGACGGCAGCGCGCGCGATGATGGGGGCAGTGGAACCCGGGCACCCGGAAACCACTCACCCGACAGGAGTCAGACCCGCATGACGACGACACAGGCCACCGCGCCCGTGCAGGGACCCGACGACGGCTTCCACGTCTTCGACACGACCCTGCGCGACGGCGCCCAGCGCGAGGGCATCAACCTCACCGTCGCGGACAAGCTGACCATCGCCCGGCACCTGGACGACTTCGGAGTGGGCTTCATCGAGGGCGGCTGGCCCGGCGCCAACCCCCGCGACACCGAGTTCTTCGCCCGTGCCCGCGCCGAGATCGACTTCAAGCACGCCAAGCTCGTCGCCTTCGGCGCGACCCGGCGGGCCGGCGGCACCGCCGCCGAGGACCCGCAGGTGCGCGCCCTCCTGGAGTCCGGCGCACCGGTGATCACCCTCGTCGCGAAGTCCCACGACCGGCACGTCGAGCTCGCCCTGCGCACCACCCTCGAAGAGAACCTGGAGATGGTCCGCGACACCGTCTCCCACCTCGTGGCCGCCGGCCGCCGCGTCTTCGTCGACTGCGAGCACTTCTTCGACGGGTACCGGGCCAACGCCGAGTACGCCAAGGCCGTCGTCCGCACCGCCCACGAGGCCGGCGCCGACGTCGTCATCCTCTGCGACACCAACGGCGGCATGCTGCCCGCGCAGATCACCGCCACCGTCTCCACGGTCCTCGCCGACACCGGCGCCCGCCTCGGCATCCACGCCCAGGACGACACCGGCTGCGCCGTCGCCAACACGCTCGCCGCCGTCGACGCGGGCGCCACCCACGTCCAGTGCACCGCGAACGGCTACGGCGAGCGCGTCGGCAACGCCAACCTCTTCCCCGTCGTCGCCGCCCTGGAGATCAAGTACGGCCGGCGCGTCCTGCCCGACGGGGCCCTCGCCGAGATGACCCGCATCTCGCACGCCATCGCCGAGGTCGTCAACCTCACCCCCTCCACCCACCAGCCGTACGTCGGCGTCTCCGCCTTCGCGCACAAGGCCGGCCTGCACGCCTCCGCCATCAAGGTCGACCCCGACCTCTACCAGCACATCGACCCCGAGCGCGTCGGCAACACCATGCGCATGCTGGTCTCCGACATGGCCGGCCGCGCCTCCATCGAGCTCAAGGGCAGGGAGCTCGGCGTCGACCTCGGCGGCGACCGCGCCCTGATCGCCCGCGTCGTCGAGCGCGTCAAGGAGCGGGAGCTCGCCGGCTACACGTACGAGGCGGCCGACGCCTCCTTCGAGCTGCTGCTGCGCGCGGAGGCCGAGGGCCGGGCCCGCAGGTACTTCCGCACCGAGTCCTGGCGCGCGATCGTCGAGGACCGCCCGGACGGCACCCACGCCAACGAGGCCACCGTGAAGCTGTGGGCCAAGGGCGAGCGGATCGTCGCCACCGCGGAGGGCAACGGCCCCGTCAACGCCCTGGACCGGGCGCTGCGGGTGGCCCTGGAGCGCTTCTACCCGCAGCTGGCCAAGTTCGAGCTGACCGACTACAAGGTGCGCATCCTGGAGGGCACGCACGGCACGGAGTCCACGACCCGCGTGCTGATCTCCACCACGGACGGCGTCCGCGAGTGGAGCACGGTGGGCGTCGCCCCGAACGTGATCGCGGCATCCTGGCAGGCCCTGGAGGACGCCATCACGTACGGCCTCCTGCACGCGGGGGTCGAGCCGGCCGAGTAGGCCACCGGGCTCACCGGAATCCTGGATTCCCCTACACCCGATTCGTTCGGAAATCACCCGTTACGGGTAGCTTCGGGGTATGAGGACCAGGCTGATATCCGTGTTCGCCGGTCTGCTGCTGTCCCTGTCCGCGGCCGCCCTCGCGGCCGCCCCGCAGGCCGCGGCGGCAACCGGCCCCGCCGCGGTCGCGGAGGCCTTCGAACGGGGCCCCGTCTACGTCGACCCCGGAGCCGCCGGCCAGCTCTCCCGGGAGCAGGCCGACGCGCTCGCGAAGAAGATCGAGGATGCGGACAAGCCGGTGTTCGTCGCCGTCCTGCCCGCCACCGGAGAGTTCCCGCCCGACAGCGTGCTGCGCACCGTCCGGGCCCAGACCGGCATCGCCGGCGTCTACGCGATCCGGCTCGGAGACGGCTTCGACGCCGGAGCGGACCGGGCCGTCATGCCGGCGAGCGCCGTACGAAGCCTCACCGACGCGGTGAAGGCCGGCGGCCCCGTGGACGCGGCCACCCAGCTCGACAACTTCGTGGACCAGGCTCTCGCCCAGGCCAGGGGCCGCGCACCCGCCTCCTGGGACGGCGGAACCGGCGGCGGCGTCCCCGTCGGCGGACTGGTGACCCTCGGCGTGCTCGCCCTGGCGGGCGGCGGCGGGGCGTACGCGGTCTCGCGGCGGCGCCGCCGCAGGCGGGAGGAAGAGGAGCGCGAGGCCGTCGAGAAGCTCCGCGTCGTCGTCGACGAGGACATCACCGTCTTCGGCGAGGAACTCGACCGGCTGGACTTCCACCCCGGCGAACCCGGCGCCGACGACGCCATGCGCACCGACTACGCCCGCGCCCTCGACGCGTACGAGAAGGCCAAGGACATCATGGCCGCGGTCAACCGGCCCGACGAGGTCAGAGGCGTCACCGAGGCCCTGGAGGACGGCCGCTTCGCCCTCGCCCGGCTCGACGCGTGCCGGCGCGGGGCCCCGCTGCCCGAGCGGAGGCCGCCCTGCTTCTTCGACCCGCGCCACGGGCCGAGCACCGAGGACGGCGACTGGACGCCGCCCGGCGGGACGCCGCGCAGCGTGCCGGTGTGCGCGGCGGACGCGGTCCGGCTGCGCGAGGGCCGGGACCCGGCGGTGCGGACGGTCGACACCGAGTACGGGCCGCGCCCCTACTACGACGCCGGCCCGGTCTACGGCCCCTGGGCCGGCGGGTACTTCGGCGGCGGGCTGCTCCCCGGCCTGCTGATGGGCACGATGCTGGGCTCGATGATGGCCGGCCCGGCGTACGCCTCGGACTACGGCGGCGGCTTCGAGGGCGGCGACTTCGGCGCCTCGGACTTCGGCGGCGGGGACTTCTTCGGCGGCGGCGGCTTCGACGGCGGGGGCGGCTTCTAGCCGCCCCCGGGAGGTCCGGTGGTGCTGCCCGGTGCCGCGTCAGGCGGCCGGGTTCTGCTTGACCGCCGAGATGTCGAAGGTCAGCTTGACCTTGTCGCTGACCATGACGCCGCCGGCCTCCAGGGCGGCGTTCCAGGTCAGGCCCCAGTCGGAGCGCAGGATCTCGGCGGCGCCCTCGAACCCGACGCGCTCGTTGCCGTAGGGGTCGGTGGCGGCGCCGCCGAACTCCAGGTCGATCGAGAGCGGGCGGGTCACGTCCTTGATGGTCAGGTCGCCGGTCATCCGGTACGTGTCCGCGCCGATCCGGGCCGCCGAAGTGGACCGGAAGGTCATCAGCGGGAACTGCTCCGCGGCGAAGAAGTCCTCGCCCCGCAGGTGGGCGTCGCGGTCGCCGATGCCCGTGTCGACCGAGGCGATCTTGACGTCGATCGAGGCGGTGGAGCGCGACGGGTCGCCGCCGTCCAGGTGCAGCGAGCCCGAGTAGTCGCCGAAGCTGCCGCGGACGTTGGTCACCATCGCGTGGCGGACGGTGAAGCCGATGCTGCTGTGCGCGGGGTCGATGGCGTAGTCGCCGGTGAGGGCGGCCAGCGCCGGGTCGGCGGCGGGGGCGTTCGCGGGAACGTCGGCGAAGACGGACTGCTCGGTGCGCCGGGTGAAGATGCCCATGGTGTGCTCCTCGGTAGTTGGTTCAACCTTCAACGACATCCACACTAGAAGGATTCCGTTTAACTTTCAACTTCTCTGGGGCGCCCATGCAGCTTTTATGGAGATCCCACAATCGGCACGGGTCTCAGATGGTGGTCTCCCTGCACTCGTCCGTGGTTCTGTGCGGGCCGGACAGCGGAACACGGCCGAGACTGTGTGGAACCAACGGAGGATTTCCATGGCGCGCTTCGTAAGGTCGGTACATGACCGTTGTGGACCAGACCCCCAGCGAGCCGACGGACGCCCGCGGGCGCGTGGCCGAGCTGCACTCCCTGCGCGAGCAGGCGCGGCGTGGACCCAGTGACCGCGCCACCGAGGCCCAGCACGCCAAGGGCAAGCTGACGGCCCGCGAGCGCATCGCGCTCCTGCTCGACGAGGGCTCCTTCAAGGAGGTCGAGCAGCTGCGCCGCCACCGGGCGAGCGGCTTCGGCCTGGAGGCGAAGAAGCCCTACACGGACGGTGTCGTCACCGGCTGGGGAACGGTCGAGGGCCGCACGGTCTTCGTCTACGCCCACGACTTCCGCATCTTCGGCGGTGCGCTCGGCGAGGCCCACGCCACCAAGATCCACAAGATCATGGACATGGCCATCGCCGCCGGCGCCCCGCTGGTCTCCCTCAACGACGGCGCCGGCGCCCGCATCCAGGAGGGCGTCTCCGCCCTCGCCGGATACGGCGGCATCTTCCAGCGCAACACCCGGGCCTCCGGCGTCATCCCGCAGATCTCGGTCATGCTCGGCCCCTGCGCCGGCGGCGCCGCGTACTCGCCGGCCCTCACGGACTTCGTGTTCATGGTCCGCGACACCTCGCAGATGTTCATCACCGGCCCCGACGTCGTCCGCGCCGTCACCGGCGAGGAGATCTCCCAGAACGGCCTCGGCGGCGCGGACGTGCACGCCGAGACCTCCGGCGTCGCGCACTTCGCGTACGACGACGAGGAGACCTGCATCTCCGAGGTCCGCTACCTCATCTCGATGCTCCCCTCGAACAACCGCGAGAACCCGCCCGTCCACGAGACCACCGACCCCGCCGACCGGCGCTCGGACGTCCTGCTGGACCTGGTCCCCGCCGACGGCAACCGCCCGTACGACATGCACAAGGTCATCGAGGAGCTCGTCGACGACGGCGACGTCCTGGAGATCCACGAGCGCTGGGCCCGCAACATCATCTGCGCCCTCGCCCGCCTCGACGGCCAGGTCGTCGGCATCGTCGCGAACCAGCCGGCCCACCTCGCGGGCGTCCTCGACATCGAGGCCTCCGAGAAGGCCGCGCGCTTCGTCCAGATGTGCGACGCCTTCAACATCCCGATCGTCACCCTGCTCGACGTCCCCGGCTTCCTGCCCGGCGTCGACCAGGAGCACGGCGGCATCATCCGCCACGGCGCCAAGCTGCTCTACGCGTACTGCAACGCCACCGTGCCGCGCATCTCGCTCATCCTGCGCAAGGCCTACGGCGGCGCCTACATCGTCATGGACTCCCAGTCCATCGGCGCCGACCTCACCTACGCCTGGCCCACCAACGAGATCGCGGTCATGGGCGCCGAAGGCGCCGCGAACGTCATCTTCCGCAAGCAGATCGCCGAGGCGGAGGACCCCGAGGCCATGCGCGCGCGCATGGTCAAGGAGTACAAGGCCGAGCTGATGCACCCGTACTACGCGGCCGAGCGCGGCCTCGTCGACGACGTCATCGACCCGGCGGAGACCCGCGAGACGCTGATCGGCGCCCTCGCGATGCTCCGCAGCAAGCACGCCGACCTGCCGTCCCGCAAGCACGGCAACCCGCCGCAGTAACGAAGGAGATCTGCCACCGATGAGCATGACCGCCGACACCCTGCTGCGCGTCGAGAAGGGCAACGCCGCCCCCGAGGAGCTGGCCGCGATCACCGCGATCCTGCTGGCCCGCGCCGCGGCCGTGCCCGCCCAGGACGGCCCGCGCCGCCCGCGCTCCCAGGCCGGCTGGCGCCGCCTGGAGCGCACCCCCGGCTTCCGCGCCCCGCACAGCTGGCAGGGCTGACCCCGCCGAGCCGCCCGTCAGGCCCCGCACCCCGCGAAGGGTGCGGGGCCTGACGCATGCCTGCGGGGATGCGCGGGGCAGCGGCCCCCGCCGGGCCACCCGGCCCGGGTACGGCGAAGGCCCCCGGTCCGGCGGTGGACTCGGGGGCCTTTCGCGTACGCGTGCGCCGCGGGGACTACCGCAGCCGTGCCATGAGGGCGTGTTCGACGAGCGTGATGAGGGCGCTCTTGGCGTCGGCGCGGTGGCGGGCGTCGGTGGTGATGATGGGGGCGTCGGGGCCGATCTGGAGTGCTTCGCGGACTTCTTCGGGGGTGTAGGGCTGGTGTCCGTCGAAGCCGTTGAGGGCGATGACGAAGGGGAGGCCGCTGTTTTCGAAGTAGTCGACGGCGGGGAAGCAGTCGGCGAGTCGGCGGGTGTCGACGAGGACGACGGCGCCGATGGCGCCGCGGACGAGGTCGTCCCACATGAACCAGAAGCGGTCCTGTCCGGGGGTGCCGAACAGGTAGAGGATGAGGTCCTGGTCCAGGGTGATGCGGCCGAAGTCCATGGCGACGGTGGTGGTCGTCTTGTCCCCGGTGTGGGTGAGGTCGTCGATGCCGGCGGAGGCGCTGGTCATGACGGCTTCGGTGCGCAGGGGGTTGATCTCGGAGACCGCGCCGACGAACGTGGTCTTGCCCACGCCGAAGCCGCCCGCCACCACGATCTTCGCGGAGGTGGTGGAGCGAGCCGCCCCGCCGTTAGAGCTTGCGAAGTCCACTGAGCACCCTTTCGAGCAGTGTCACGTCCGGCGTACCGCCGGCCTCTCCGTTGCCCGGCTGGTGGATGGCCACCATGCCGGCCTCTGCCAGGTCGGCCACCAGGATGCGCGCCACGCCGAGTGGCATCGACAGCAGGGCGGAGACCTCCGCGACCGACTTGACCTCGCGGCACAGCGTGCAGATGCGCTGGTGCTCGGGCAGCAGGCCGGACAGGTGCATCGGATCGGCGGTCGTGCTGACCAGCGCCTCGATGGCGAGCTGGTAGCGGGGCCGGGTCCGGCCGCCCGTCATCGCGTACGGGCGCACAAGCGGCTGGTCGCCCTCCGAGTACGACGAGTCGTCGTACGCATCGGAGTAGGCGGGGGGCGGGGTCATTGATCCTCCGGGCTGGACAGCAGTGGTCAGCGTGCCGTCTGACGGGGCGGCCGGTGGGGGGACGGTATGACGGCCTGGCGGTGGTACTGGATCCCGGGGCGGGGCCCCGGTCCCCCGGCCGGAAGTACCGTCCGGCCGGGGGATGGTGGGTCAGTTGAGAAGGCTTCCCTGCAGTTCGGCGCGCAGGTCCGGGGTGAGGACCGTGCCTGCGCGGTCGACGAGGAGGGCCATCTCGTAGCCGACGAGGCCGATGTCGCACTCGGGGTGCGCGAGCACCGCGAGCGAGGACCCGTCGGAGATGGACATGAGGAAGAGGAATCCCCGGTCCATCTCGACCACGGTCTGGTTGACGGCGCCGCCCTCGAAGATGCGGGAGGCTCCGGCGGTCAGCGAGGTCAGTCCGGAGGCCACGGCCGCCAGCTGGTCGGCGCGGTCGCGCGGGAATCCGTCGGACATCGCCAGAAGGAGGCCGTCGGCGGAGACCACCACCGTGTGGGACACCCCGGGGGTGTTGTCCACGAAGTTGGTGATCAACCAGTTCAGGTTCTGTGCCGCCTGGCTCATCGGGCTCACACTAACGCTCCTGGTCATAGCTGTTACTTGACTGCTCAGTACCCGCGCTGCGTCCCTGCTGGACACCGCGCCGCAGGTTGCTCAACCTGCCGCGGACGTCCTCCGGAGCGCGGGAGACCTGGGGGCCGCCCTGCGGGGTCGTCTCCGCGGAGCCCTCGACCAGGTTGGCCTTGGGCACCCGCCGAGGGAGACCGGACGGGGTGACCCCGCCCGCCTTCGGCTCGCGGAGCTTTCCGGCCTGCTGCCAGCGCTCGTCGTTCTTCGAGCGCCAACCCGGGCCGGCCTCCTCGTCCGCCTTCGGGGCGGCGGCCTGCTGCTGTCGCTGCGGCCGCTGCTCGAAGAGGGATCCGGGGGACTCCGCTTCCTGCTGCGCCGGCTGCCACTGCTGCTGGCTGCCGCGGCGCGGCAGGCCCGCTCCGGTCAGTGCGTGACCGGTGTCGGCAGCGGCGCCCGGACGGTCGAAGCCTACGCGGTCCGCGGCGGGTTCGGGAGCGACGGGGGGTTCCGATTCGGTCCCGTACCCCTGGTCGTAGCCCTCGGAGTAGGTGTTCTGCTCCGGCCAGGCACCGTGCTGAGCCTGGGTTTCGTAACCGCCCTGGTATGCCTGGGAGTCCTGGTGCGGCTCCTGGTAGCCGGCTTCCGCATAACCGTAGTCCTGCTGCGGGTACGCCTCGTAGCCCTGCTGCTGGTGGTGCGCCTGACCGTTGTCGTAGGCCGGGTCGTAGACGGGAGCCGACTGCCCGCCGTACTCCGGGTACTCCTGGTACCCGTGTTCCGGCTGCGGTTCCGCATACTCCTGCTCGGGCTGCTCCTGGCCGCCCTGCGGCTGGTGGAGCTGGGCGGCGAGGGCCGCGCGGCGCTCCTGGTGCCCCAGGGAGCGGCCCACCGGGCCCGCGGGGCCCCCGTCGGCGTCGTAGCGGGAGTCGTCGAAGCCGAGCTCGGCCGCCGTGCGCAGCGGGGCGTCCTGCTCGGCCGCCTGCTGCGGGATCATCGAGGAGACGGTGAACTCGTCGTCCGGGATGCCCTCGCCGCCGCCACCGTGGGTGATGGCGTCCGGGAGCATGATCAGCGACGTGGTGCCGGCGGCCTCGCCCGAGGGGCGCAGCTGGACGCGGATGTTGTGCCGGTCCGCCAGGCGGCCGACCACGAAGAGGCCCATGCGCTGCGAGATCGCGGCGTCCACGGTCGGCGGGTTGGCGAGCTTGTGGTTGATGTCCGCGAAGTCCTCGGCGGTCAGGCCGATGCCCTTGTCGTGGATCTCGACCATGACGCGGCCGTCGGGCAGACGCGTGGCGTTCACGCGGACCTTGGTCTGCGGGGAGGAGAACGTGGTGGCGTTCTCCAGCAGCTCGGCGAGCAGGTGCACGAGGTCGGTCACGGCCTGGCCGTGGATCTCGGCGTCGGAGACGCCCTCGAACTCGATGCGCTCGTACTGCTCCACCTCCGAGGAGGCGGCGCGCAGGACGTCCACGAGGGGGACCGGCTGGTCCCAGCGGCGGCCCGGCTCCTCGCCCGCGAGGATGAGGAGGTTCTCGCCGTTGCGGCGCATGCGGGTGGCCAGGTGGTCCAGGCGGAAGAGGTTCTCCAGCTGGTCCGGGTCGGCCTCGTTGTTCTCCAGGTCGGTGATGAGGGTCAGCTGGCCCTCGATCAGCGACTGGTTGCGCATGGAGAGGTTCGTGAAGATCGCGTTGACGTTGCCCCGCAGGAGGGCCTGCTCCGCGGCGAGGCGGACCGCCTCGCGGTGGACCTGGTCGAAGGCGCGGGCGACCTCGCCGATCTCGTCCCGGGAGTCGATCGGGATCGGGGCGACCCGGGTGTCGACCTTGCCCGGGTCGGTGCGGGAGAGCTGGTCGACGAGCGCCGGCAGGCGCTGCTCGGCCACGTCGAAGGCGGCGGAGCGCAGGCGGCGCATCGAGCGGCTCATCTGGCGGGCCACCATGCCGGCCAGGATGAACGCGGCCAGCAGGGCCACGACCACGATGGCGCCGGTGACGACGGCGTCGTTGCGGGCGTCCTCGGAGATGGCGACGGTGTCCTTGACCGCCTTGTCGAGGAGTTCCTTCTCGATCTCGGCGTAGCCCTCGAACTTCGCCGTGGCGGCGGCCTGCCAGGCCTGCGGGGTCGTGCCGTTCTTGGCGAGCGCGGCGGGCTTCTCGCCGCCGGCTATCGCCTCGGTCATGCCGGCGAGCGCCGAGCCGCCCACGGCGGGCGGGGCCTTGAACGGGGTGCCGGCCTGCTCGGCCTGCCCCTTCGCGGCGGCGATCTTGGCCTCGCCGTCCTTCTTCTTCTTGTCCATCACCTCGCGGAGGCGGTTGACGTCCTCCTCGGTGCCCGCCGCGACGTACTCGCCGACGGCGATCTCCTCCAGGTAGGCGTACGAGGAGAAGGCGATCAGCTGGGCCTTGCGGACTTCCTCGTTCTCGCTCGGGCGGACGAGGAGGTGCGTGCCGATGGCGCGCTGGAGCGACTCGGCGGCCTTGGCGAGCTCGACCGCGTAGACCATCCGGCCGTAGCTGGTGACGTTGCCGGTGCCCAGACCCAGTTCGTTGGAGAACTGCATCAGGTAGTGCTGGACGAGGAGGTAGCCGTCCTCGGTGGGGATGGGGCCGGCCTGGGACGGGAGGTTCTTCTTCGCCGTCTCCGGGGCCGTGTAGGCGGACTTGCGGACCGCCTCCAGCTTCGGCTCCTCCTTGCGGAAGAGCTCCAGGCGGCGCTCCAGGCCCTGGTTCTCCGGGAGGTCCTTGACCGCGAGAGCGAACTTCTCCTGGGCGTCGTTGGTGGCCGCGTAGGCCTTCGCGACGGCCGGGTTGTTCTTGTCGCCCTTCAGCAGCGGCTCGGCCGTGAGGTCGCGCTCGTTGAGCAGGGCCTGGCCGTACTCCGCCGCCGCCTGCACGACGCGGGCGGTCTTCTCGGCGTCCTTGGCCTCGTTCCAGGTGTCGATGGACCCCTTCACCTGGAAGCCGCCCATGACCAGTCCGACGAGGACGGGCAGGAGCAGGATGGCGTTCAGACGGGTCGCCACACGCCAGTTGCGGGGCGAGAACCTGCTGGTGCTGCCCTTCGCCGGCGGGTCCGCGGGCACGTCGACGGGCGGTGCGGCCGCGCGCTGCGGCGGGGTGAAGTTGCCGCGCGCGGATTCATCCGCGGGGCTCGAGCTGCTTCGCCTCACTCGACCAACAACCTCTCGGCGGTGCTACTAGCTGGTTAGTTGAATTCCAGCACGGTGAACGGCCGTGTTCCAAACAGTCCGGCCGTGCGGCCCGGACGGCCCGACGGCCTACGTAAAACGGACATAAAGAGTGACCGGCGGTGAAAACGGGAACGCTCGTGCGCACAGCGGTACCACCCGACCGCACCCCGTGCCCGGCAGCGGGCAATTCTCTGTCGAAACGTTATGAACGAGCAGGGCGGGCCGTGTCGTACGACACAGCCCGCCCCGCCGCGCACACATGCCCGCCCCGTTACTTCAGCCGTGCCATGAGGGCGTGTTCGACGAGCGTGATGAGGGCGCTCTTGGCGTCGGCGCGGTGGCGGGCGTCGGTGGTGATGATGGGGGCGTCGGGGCCGATCTGGAGTGCTTCGCGGACTTCTTCGGGGGTGTAGGGCTGGTGTCCGTCGAAGCCGTTGAGGGCGATGACGAAGGGGAGGCCGCTGTTTTCGAAGTAGTCGACGGCGGGGAAGCAGTCGGCGAGTCGGCGGGTGTCGACGAGGACGACGGCGCCGATGGCGCCGCGGACGAGGTCGTCCCACATGAACCAGAAGCGGTCCTGTCCGGGGGTGCCGAACAGGTAGAGGATGAGGTCCTGGTCCAGGGTGATGCGGCCGAAGTCCATGGCGACGGTGGTGGTCGTCTTGTCCCCGGTGTGGGTGAGGTCGTCGATGCCGGCGGAGGCGCGCGTTCTGACGGCGTTGGGGCGCAGGGGGTTGATCCCGGAGCCCGCGCCGACGAAGGTGGTCTGGCCCACGCCGAAGCCCCCCGCCACCACGATCTTCGCGGAGGTGGTGGAGCGAGCCGCCCCGCCGTTAGAGCTTGCGAAGTCCACTGAGCACCCTTTCGAGCAGTGTCACGTCCGGCGTACCGCCGGCCTCTCCGTTGCCCGGCTGGTGGATGGCCACCATGCCGGCCTCTGCCAGGTCGGCCACCAGGATGCGCGCCACGCCGAGTGGCATCGACAGCAGGGCGGAGACCTCCGCGACCGACTTGACCTCGCGGCACAGCGTGCAGATGCGCTGGTGCTCGGGCAGCAGGCCGGACAGGTGCATCGGATCGGCGGTCGTGCTGACCAGCGCCTCGATGGCGAGCTGGTAGCGGGGCCGGGTCCGGCCGCCCGTCATCGCGTACGGGCGCACAAGCGGCTGGTCGCCCTCCGAGTACGACGAGTCGTCGTACGCATCGGAGTAGGCGGGGGGCGGGGTCATTGATCCTCCGGGCTGGACAGCAGTGGTCAGCGTGCCGTCTGACGGGGCGGCCGGTGGGGGGACGGTATGACGGCCTGGCGGTGGTACTGGATCCCGGGGCGGGGCCCCGGTCCCCCGGCCGGAAGTACCGTCCGGCCGGGGGATGGTGGGTCAGATGAGCAGGCTTCCCTGGAGCTCGGCGCGCAGGTCCGGGGTGAGGACCGTGCCTGCGCGGTCGACGAGGAGGGCCATCTCGTAGCCGACGAGGCCGATGTCGCACTCGGGGTGCGCGAGCACCGCGAGCGAGGACCCGTCGGAGATGGACATGAGGAAGAGGAATCCCCGGTCCATCTCGACCACGGTCTGGTTGACGGGCCCGCCCTCGAAGATGCGGGAGGCTCCGGCGGTCAGCGAGGTCAGTCCGGAGGCCACGGCCGCCAGCTGGTCGGCGCGGTCGCGCGGGAATCCGTCGGACATCGCCAGAAGGAGGCCGTCGGCGGAGACCACCACCGTGTGGGACACCCCGGGGGTGTTGTCCACGAAGTTGGTGATCAACCAGTTCAGGTTCTGTGCCGCCTGGCTCATCGAACTCAACTAACGCTCCTGCTGGTAAGTGGGGTCGATGTGGTAGCTGCCGGTCGCCGGGCCGTTGTTTCCGGCCTGGCGGCCCTGCTGGATACCGCGTCGGAGGTTGGTCAGACGGCCGCGGACGTCGTCCGGGGCGCGCGAGACCTGGGGACCGGCCTGAGTGTCGGTCTGCTGCTGCGCGGTGCCGGCCGTGCCCCAGCAGCCGCAGGCCGCCGCCCCGGCGGCCTGCGGCTGCTGGGGCACGGCCGGCACCTGGCCGGTGGGGCGGTGGCCCTCCGGCTGGTACCAGTTCGACTCCAGCGACTCGAAGATCGGGCTGCGCTCGGGGCCGCGGCCGGGAGCCGGCGGCAGCGCCTCGGGCTGCTGCGGCTGCGGCAGCTGCGGGGGCTGGGGCTGCTGCTGCGGCTGCTGCGGGGCGAAGCCGCCGGCGCCGGGGCCGCCGGGCCGCGGGGCCTGGAAGTCCTGGCGGGCGAACTGGCCCGTCGCGGACGGGTCCGCGGCGCGCGCGTCGGGACGTGCGAACTGCCCCGTCGTGCTGTTGCCGCCCATGCCCTGCGGGGGCGGGGCGTTGAAGTCCGGGCGCGGGAACTCCGCCGTCGAGCCGGGGCCCGAGAGCTCGTCGTGGCCGCGCGGGAAGTCCTGGCCGCCCTGGCCGCCCTGGCGCGCCGGGTCGGCGCCCCAGCTGGTGGTCTGCGGGGCACCCGTGCCCGGCAGTTCCGGGCGGGCGGCGCCGCCGCGCGGCGGAAGCTGCGGCCGCGGGCCGCGCTGGGCCGGGGCCGCGGGGGGCGCCGCGGGAGCGGAGGCCGGACCCGAGGGGGCCGCGGGCTGCGGCGGCTGCGGCCGCTCGAAGCCGCTGCCCTGCGCGAAGCCGGCGGGTGCGGAAGCCGGGGGAGCCGCAGCGGGGCGCTGCTGGAGCCCGGAAGCCCCCGGACCGCCCGGGGCGCCCGGGCCCTGGCCGGGGCCGCCGGCCGGAGCGCGGTTCGGCATCGGGGCACCGCCGCCGAAGCCGCCCTGGTCCTGCCCCGCCGGAGCGGCGGGCATGCCGGGGCCGCCCTGGGGGCGGCCGCCGGGAGCGCCCTGCTGCGGGCGGCCGCCCTGCGGGCCGCCCGCGCCGCGCTGGCCGGCCAGTGCCGCGCGCTGGCCCATGGCCGCGGCCACACCGCTGCGCTGGGGAGCGGCGCCTACGCCCTGGCGTGCACCGCCGGCCGGGCCGGAGCTCTGGCCCGCGGGGGCACCGGGACCGCCCTGCGGACCCGCGGCGCCCTGGCCGCCGGGACCGCCGGGGCCGCCCGGCTTCTTGCCGCCCTGGGCGACGTCCACCGGCAGCATGACGAGGGCCGTGGTGCCGCCCGAGTCGGACGGGCGCAGCTGGATGCGGATGCCGTGTCGCAGGGACAGGCGGCCGACCACGAAGAGGCCCATGCGGCGGGAGACGGAGACGTCCACGGTCGGCGGTGCGGCGAGCCGCTCGTTGATCGCGGCGAGGTCCTCGGGGGACAGGCCGATGCCGGTGTCGTGGATCTCGACCAGCACGCGGCCGTCGGGCAGCGCGTGGCCGGTGACCTTCACCTTGGTCTGCGGGGAGGAGAACGACGTGGCGTTCTCCAGCAGCTCGGCGAGCAGGTGCACGAGGTCGTTGACGACGCGGCCCGCGACGTCGGTGCCCGGCACCGACGCCAGCTCGATGCGCTCGTACTGCTCCACCTCGGACGCCGCGGCGCGGAGCACGTCGACGAGCGGCACGGGGCGCGTCCACCGGCGGCCCGGCTCCTCGCCCGCGAGGACGAGGAGGTTCTCGCCGTTGCGGCGCATGCGGGTGGCGAGGTGGTCGAGCTTGAAGAGCGAGGACAGCTGGTCCGGGTCGGCCTCGCGGGACTCCAGCTCGGAGATGAGCGAGAGCTGGCGCTGGATGAGGCCCTGCGAGCGGCGCGAGAGGTTGGTGAACATCGCGTTGACGTTGCCCCGCAGGAGGGCCTGCTCGGCGGCGAGGCGGACCGCCTCGCGGTGCACGTCGTCGAAGGCCGCGGCCACCTGGCCGATCTCGTCGCGGGTGTGCAGGCCGACGGACTCCACGGACGTGTCGACGTCCTGCGGGTCGGACTCGGAGAGCTGCTTGACGAGCTCGGGCAGGCGGTCCTGGGCGACCCGGGTCGCGGTGTCCTGCAGGCGGCGCAGCGAGCCGATCATGGACCGGGCCATGACGAACGCGCCGACGAGGGACACGCCGAGGACGAGGAGGATCAGCGCACCGTTGATGATGGCGTCGCGCTGCGACTCGTTCTTCAGCTCGCGGGCCTTCTGCTCCATGTCCTCGAGCAGGGTCAGCTCGATGACCTTCATGGCCTGGAGCTTGGTGTCGTCCGCGTCGTACCAGTCCATCCAGGAGCGGTACTGCGTCTCCTTGGCGAACTGGTTGGGGTTCGACAGGACACGGCGGGTGTAGTGGTCCGCCTTGCCGATCTCGGGGTTGCCGTCGCCGAGCGCCGCGAGGAGGTCCTCGGAGTTGCCCTGGTAGACGAGCTCGAAGGTCTTCTTGGCCTGGCCCTCGCCGCGCTGCGCGGAGAGGGCGTACAGGCGGTCGTTCTCGGTGAGGTTGCCGGTCTTCTCGCCGCCGTCGGGCAGCGAGGCGGCGATGATGGCGCGCTGGATCGAGGCGTACTCCTTGGCGGAGGAGAACGCCGCCAGGGCGCGCGTACGCTTGATCATCTCGGGGCTGGAGGTGGCCTGCGCCATGTCCTGGGAGAGCGAGAGCAGCGAGACGATCAGCTGGTTGTACTCGGTGACGGTCTGCTGCGCGCCGTTCTGGTAGGCGTTCTTGCGGACCGTGTCCAGGCTGACGAGCTGGCGGCCGATCTGCAGGATGTTGTTGCGGATCGACTTGAGCGTCTCGTCCTTGTCCTCGGCGCTGTCGACGCGCTCGGTCGCGTTGGCGAAGGCCTTCGCGGCGGCGTCGGTCTGCGCACGGACACCCGTGACGAGCGTGTCCATCTTGCCGGACTTGTCGGTCGACAGCGGACCCGCGGAGCGGTCGCGCTCCTCCTGGAGCGCGGCGGCCAGGTTGGTGGCCTGCCGGGTCATCGTCGTCAGCAGCTGCATGTGCTCCAGCTGCTCGATGTCGTTGAGCGAGTCGTTGATACGGAAGCCGCCGAGGCTGGTGGCGGCGACGACGGGGAGGGTCAGCAGCGACACCAGGCGCGTGCTGATGCGCCAGTTCTGCATGTGCAGGCGGGAGCCGGGCCCGGGAGGGGCCGCGGGTATCGCGGTGTCCTTCTCGGCCGGGGACTCGGCCGCGGCCTTGCCCTTGCTCTTGCCCCGGGCCTTGATGCGGGTGGCCTTGCTCTTCACGCCGCCCTTCGCGCCGGCGGCGTCGGGGGCCGCACCTTCGAGGGCCGGCCCGCGGCCTTGGGCGTGCTGGGGCGAGGAGCCTCGGTCGGTCCCGCCGCGAGGCTCCTGCTCCGCCGCAGCTTCCCCTCGGCCCTGAAGGGCCTGGGGAGACCCCTTGCCATCCCGCTTGAATCGTCCCTGCACTAGCGTCGCAACCTCTGGACCAGGCGTCCCGCCGGGCGACGGTGGGACGGTGTCGAGTCGTGGGGCGCTTGCTTGCGGCCCCATGGTGGTCGTCGGTGACCGGCGCGTCATCCTTCCGTTACCGCCGCGCGGCGCGGTCTCGCGCCACCTGCGCGCCGGGGTTCTCCCGCGGCGGTCCCGCGAATTCCAGCACAGTGGCGGATCTCCAACAAGGTGCGCGTGTCGGCCCCCGGAGTCGGCCACACCATGTGATCGCCGAACTACGCAGGGTGCGAGACCTTTCGGGGTGAATCGGACTTACGCCGTCCAAACGCCACGGCTGGCAAGGTGTCCCAGTCGTAATGATCAGGAGCGGAATGGCTTATTCAGTGGCGCAATGTCCGTTTCGGCGCCCCTAGTTGACTGCCTGTTATGTCCGTATTGCCGGGTCGCTGGTGAGCAAACTCACATGACCGTGGCCAATACTTCCCGGTTCAGGCGGGGATTCCGATGTTTAGCCTTGCCCTTTACAGGGTTGAAGGAACCGACAACCCCACCCGACGACCGAGCCGAGGCCCGAGACTCCGATGAAGACGACGATGATGTTCCGCAACATAGCCAACCCGCGCCGCACCACCCTCGCGCACCTCAAGGACGCCGAGGAACTGCAGGCGCCCCAGGCTCCGGAGCACGCCGTCGAGCTGCCCACCCAGACGGCGAACCCGCGCCGCACCGTCCTCATGGACGCCCCGGCAGCCGCCCCCGCCGCCCCGTAGCACGGCAGCCAGCGGGCGCGCGACCGCCGGCGTCCCGCGACGGGCCGCCGGCGGGAAGAGCGCCGGGCCCCGCCTCCCACCGCGTTAGCCTGGAGTCCGCAGACTCCAGCCAGCGGAAATGACAGAGGGGCAGACGCAAAGCGTGCGCATCGCCAGGTTCTCGATCGACGGCAATGTCGCGTTCGGCGCGGTCGAGGGCGACTCGGCCCCCGGCGCCGGAGGCGAGCCCGTCCTCGACATCATCAAGGGCATCCCGTTCGCGGACTTCGAGCTGTCCGGCACGAAGGTCCCGCTGAGCAAGGTCCGGCTGCTGCCGCCCGTGCTCCCGAACAAGGTCGTGGCCGTCGGCCGCAACTACGCGGAGCACGCGGCGGAGCTCGGCAACGCCGTCCCCGACGCGCCGATCACCTTCTTCAAGCCGTCGACCTCGGTGATCGGACCCGGCGACCCGATCCCCTACCCCTCCTTCTCCCAGGACGTCCACCACGAGGCGGAGCTCGCCGTCGTGATCGGCCGGATGTGCCGCGAGGTCCCCCGCGAGCGGGTGGCCGAGGTCGTCCTCGGCTTCACCTGCGCCAACGACGCCACCGCCCGCGACGTGCAGAAGCGCGAGCAGCAGTGGGCCCGGGCCAAGGGCTTCGACGGCGCCTGCCCGCTCGGCCCCTGGATCGAGACCGGCATCGACCCGGCGGCCGTCGCCGCGGGCCTGGCCGTCCAGTGCACCGTCAACGGCGAGCAGCGCCAGCTCGGCAGCACCGCCGACATGGTCCGCTCCGTCGAGGACCTCGTCGTCCACATCAGCGAGGCGATGACGCTGCTGCCCGGCGACGTCATCCTCACGGGGACCCCGGCCGGAGTCGGCCCCCTCAGCGTCGGCGACGAGGTCGCCGTCACCATCGAAGGCATCGGCACTCTCACCAACAAGGTGATCAAGCGTGGCTAACGCGACCCCCGTCCGCGTACGTTTCTGTCCCTCGCCGACCGGCAACCCCCACGTGGGCCTGGTCCGCACCGCCCTGTTCAACTGGGCGTTCGCCCGCCACCACGGCGGCACGTTCGTCTTCCGCATCGAGGACACCGACGCGGCCCGCGACTCCGAGGAGTCGTACGTCCAGCTGCTGGACTCGCTGCGCTGGCTCGGCTTCACCTGGGACGAGGGCCCCGAGGTGGGCGGCCCGCACGCCCCGTACCGCCAGTCGCAGCGCATGGAGATCTACGCGGACGTCGCGAAGAAGCTCAAGGACGGCGGCTACGCCTACGACTGCTACTGCACCACCGAGGAGCTCGACGCCCGCCGCGCGGCCGCCCGCGCCGCCGGCAAGCCCTCCGGCTACGACGGCCACTGCCGCGAGCTGACCGCCGTCCAGGTGGAGGCCTACCAGGGCGAGCACCGCACGCCGATCGTCCGCTTCCGGATGCCCGACGAGCCGATCACCTTCACCGACCTGGTCCGCGGCGAGCTGACCTTCACCCCGGAGAACGTGCCGGACTTCGGCATCCTGCGCGCCAACGGCGCCCCGCTCTACACCCTCGTCAACCCGGTCGACGACGCGCTGATGGAGATCACCCACGTCCTGCGCGGCGAGGACCTGCTCTCCTCCACCCCGCGCCAGATCGCCCTGTACAAGGCGCTCATCGAGCTCGGCGTCGCCAAGGCCGTCCCGCAGTTCGGCCACCTGCCGTACGTCATGGGCGAGGGCAACAAGAAGCTCTCCAAGCGCGACCCGGAGTCCTCGCTCAACCTCTACCGCGAGCGCGGCTTCCTGCCCGAGGGGCTGCTGAACTACCTCTCGCTGCTCGGCTGGTCCTTCTCCAAGGACCAGGACGTCTTCTCGATCGAGGAGATGGTGGCGAAGTTCGACATCGACGGCGTCAACGCCAACCCGGCCCGCTTCGACCTGAAGAAGGCCGAGGCGATCAACGCCGACCACATCCGGCGGCTGGACGAGAAGGCCTTCGCCGACGCCTGCGCCCCGTGGCTGCAGGCGCCCTTCGCCAACTGGGAGCCCGAGGAGTTCGACGCCGACGCCTGGGCGGCCATCGCGCCGTACGCCCAGACCCGGGTGACCGTCCTGTCGGACATCACCGCGAACGTCGACTTCCTCTTCCGCAAGGAGCCGGTCGAGGACCAGGCCTCCTGGGACAAGGCCATGAAGGGCGACCCGGCGGGCCTGCTCACCTCGGCCCGCGCCCGCCTGGAGACGGCCGACTGGAGCGACCCGGAGTCGCTCAAGCAGGCCGTCCTCGCCGCGGGCGAGGCCCACGGCCTGAAGCTCGGCAAGGCGCAGGCCCCGGTCCGCGTCGCCGTCACCGGCCGCACCGTCGGCCTGCCGCTCTTCGAGTCCCTGCAGATCCTGGGCAGGGAGCGCTCGCTGGCGCGCATCGACGCCGCCCTGGCGAAGCTGGCCGCCACCGCCGCCTGATCCGCGGTTCGCCCGTCCCGCAGGGGGCGGCCTCCGGAAACCCCCGGAGGCCGCCCCCTGCGGCGTCCTCCGCGGGACCCGGCCGCCGGCCCGGCCGGATTCCCCGTACGCCCCCGGCAGGCGCGCGCCGGGGGGTAGCCTCGGCGGTATGCCGATCCGCGCCGTGCTGTGGGACATCGACGACACCCTGTTCGACTACACCGGGGCGGACACCGCCGGGCTCGCCCGCCGGCTCGCGGAGGTGGGGCTGGGGGAGCGCTACGGGTCGCCCGCCGAGGCCCTCGCGCTGTGGCGGGAGGCCACGGTCCGCCAGTGGGACCGCTTCGCGGCCGGGAAGACCACGTTCCAGGGGCAGCGGCGCGACAGGGTGCGGGACTTCCTCGGGGAGCCGGCGATGGCCGACGCCGAGGCCGACGCCTGGTTCGACCGGTACGTCGAGCACTACAAGGCCGCCTGGGCGGTCTTCCCGGACGTCCTGCCCGCCCTGGACGCGCTGGCGGGCCGCTACCGGCACGGCGTGCTCTCGAACTCCTCCACCGCCAACCAGGACGCCAAACTCCGCCACCTGGGCCTGCGCGAACGCTTCGAAGTGCTGTTGTGCGCCGCAGAGCTGGGCGTCAGCAAGCCGGAGGCCGCCGCCTTCCTCGCCGCCTGCGAGGCACTCGGGCTGCCGCCTGCCGAGGTCGCGTACGTGGGCGACCAGCCGGAGATCGACGCCCGGGGCGCCCGGGACGCCGGCCTGACCGCGGTGTGGCTGGATCGCGACGGCGTACGCGGCCCCGGGCCGGACGGAGTGCACCGGATCGCGGGGCTCGCCCAGCTCCCGGAGGTGCTGGCGCGGGATACCCGTTTTGGAGCACGGTCAGCCATCCGGTAATGTTCTTTCTGCGCCGCCGGGGCGGGCCGAAAGGCCGGAGCCGGAGACGCAGCCCGAAGAAAGTCCCCACAGGGGATTGACTTCTGGTGGGGTATGGTGTAATTGGCAACACGAGGGTTTCTGGTTCCCTTATTCTAGGTTCGAGTCCTGGTACCCCAGCGCAGTGCAGCAGTAACGCAGTGCTTTGCCCCCGTTGTGTAGCGGCCTAGCACGCCGCCCTCTCAAGGCGGTAGCGCCGGTTCGAATCCGGTCGGGGGTACAGATCCTTCCCGCGAGGGGTCCTGGGTAGCTCCCGGACATCTTGATGCAGGATCGCTAGGGCCCCCGTTGTGTAGCGGCCTAGCACGCCGCCCTCTCAAGGCGGTAGCGCCGGTTCGAATCCGGTCGGGGGTACTGAGGTCTGGTTCAGACCACCTTGGGCTATGGTGTAATTGGCAACACGAAGGTTTCTGGTTCCTTTGTTCTAGGTTCGAGTCCTGGTAGCCCAGCGCAGTGCAGCAGCAGCTGCAAGGCACGCCCCCGTTGTGTAGCGGCCTAGCACGCCGCCCTCTCAAGGCGGTAGCGCCGGTTCGAATCCGGTCGGGGGTACATCGAGGAAGAGGCCCTCCGCGTCCATCGCGGAGGGCCTCTTCCGTGTTTCCCGGCGTCTGCCGGCCCGGGCGGAAGTGCGGGCCCGGAGGCGCGTGTTCGGACGTGTGCGGCGTCGTACGCGCCCCCGGGCCCGGGGGAGTGGGGAAAGGGCGGCGGGCGGGTCAGCCCGAGCGGCGCAGGGCCTCCGTGAGGCGCGCCGCGGCGTCGATGACGGCCTGGGCGTGCATCCGGCCCGGGTGGCGCGTCAGGCGCTCGATCGGCCCGGAGACCGACACGGCCGCCACCACGCGGTTCGACGGCCCGCGCACCGGTGCCGAGACGGACGCCACACCGGGCTCCCGCTCGCCGATCGACTGCGCCCAGCCGCGGCGCCGCACGCCCGACAGCGCCGTCGCCGTGAAGCGGGCGCCCTGCAGGCCGCGGTGCAGCCGCTCCGGCTCCTCCCAGGCCATCAGGATCTGCGCGGCGGAGCCCGCCTTCATCGGCAGTGTGGAGCCGACCGGCACGGTGTCCCGCAGGCCCGACAGCCGCTCGGCGGCCGCCACGCAGATGCGCATGTCGCCCTGCCGGCGGTAGAGCTGCGCGCTCTCGCCCGTCACGTCGCGCAGGTGGGTCAGTACCGGTCCCGCCGTGGCCAGCAGCCGGTCCTCGCCGGCCGCGGCGGCGAGCTCGGCCAGCCGCGGTCCGAGGATGAACCGGCCCTGCATGTCCCTCGCCACCATCCGGTGGTGTTCCAGTGCCACGGCCAGGCGATGTGCCGTGGGTCGTGCGAGCCCTGTCGCCGCGACCAGCCCGGCGAGGGTGGCCGGACCGGACTCCAGTGCGCTCAAAACCAGAGCTGCCTTGTCGAGAACGCCGACGCCGCTAGAGTTGTCCATGAAACGATATTCACGTCTCACACTGTGAAACGCAAGTTCAAATTTTCCAAGAACCAGCGAGTCTGTATGTGCGGGTCCACGAACCACTGGGTCCGAGGCCGTCGTCCGGCACGTGGGGTACCGGCGATCAGGCGCACCACATCTCTATGAAGCGCAGGCCGTACCGGCCGGCCGGAGGGAAAGCGATGGGTAGGACACTCGCGGAGAAGGTCTGGGACGACCACGTCGTCCGGCGCGCCGAAGGTGAGCCCGACCTCCTCTTCATCGATCTGCACCTGCTGCACGAGGTGACCAGCCCCCAGGCGTTCGACGGCCTGCGGCAGGCCGGCCGCAAGGTCCGCCGTCTCGACCTCACCATCGCGACCGAGGACCACAACACCCCCACCCTCGACATCGACAAGCCGATCGCGGACCCGGTCTCCCGGGCCCAGCTGGAGACGCTGCGCAAGAACTGCGCCGAGTTCGGGGTGCGCCTGCACCCGCTGGGCGACGTCGAGCAGGGCGTCGTCCACGTCGTGGGACCGCAGCTGGGCCTGACCCAGCCGGGCACCACCGTGGTCTGCGGCGACTCCCACACCTCGACGCACGGCGCCTTCGGCGCCCTCGCCTTCGGCATCGGCACCAGCCAGGTCGAGCACGTCCTGGCCACCCAGACGCTGCCCATGGCCCGCCCCAAGACCATGGCGATCACCGTCACCGGCGAACTGGCCGAGGGCGTCACCGCCAAGGACCTGATCCTGGCGATCATCGCCAGGATCGGCACCGGCGGCGGCCAGGGCTACGTCATCGAGTACCGCGGCGAGGCCGTCGAGAAGCTGTCGATGGAAGCCCGCATGACCGTCTGCAACATGTCGATCGAGGCCGGCGCCCGCGCCGGCATGATCGCCCCCGACCAGACGACCTTCGACTACCTGAAGGGCCGCGACCACGCCCCGACCGGCGAGGACTGGGACGCCGCGGTCGCCTACTGGAAGACCCTGCGCACCGACGACGACGCCGTCTTCGACGCGGAGGTCGTCATCGACGGCTCCACCCTGTCCCCGTTCGTCACCTGGGGCACCAACCCGGGCCAGGGCGCGCCGCTGTCGGCGAACGTCCCCGACCCGGCTTCGTACGAGGACGCCTCGGAGCGCCACGCGGCCGAAAAGGCCCTGGAGTACATGGGGTTGACCGCCGGGCAGCCCCTGCGCGACATCCGTGTCGACACCGTCTTCGTAGGCTCCTGCACCAACGGCCGGATCGAGGACCTCCGTGCCGTCGCCGGCGTCATCAAGGGCCGCAAAGTCGCCGACGGGGTACGGATGCTGGTCGTCCCCGGCTCGGTCCGCGTCGCCCTGCAGGCCGTGGAGGAGGGCCTGGACAAGGTCTTCAAGGACGCGGGCGCCGAATGGCGGCACGCCGGCTGCTCCATGTGCCTGGGCATGAACCCCGACCAACTGGCGCCCGGCGAGCGCTCCGCCTCCACCTCGAACCGCAACTTCGAGGGCCGGCAGGGCAAGGGCGGCCGCACCCACCTGGTGTCCCCCCAGGTGGCCGCCGCCACCGCGGTCCTGGGCCACCTGGCCTCGCCCGCCGACCTGTCCGCCAACTCGGCCGATCACGCCCCCTCCGGAGTCTGAACCATGGAAGCCTTCACCACCCACACCGGCCGGGCCGTGCCGCTGCGCCGCAGCAACGTCGACACCGACCAGATCATCCCGGCCCACTGGCTCAAGAAGATCACCCGCGACGGGTTCGAGGACGGGCTCTTCGAGGCCTGGCGCAAGGACCCCGACTTCATCACCAACCGCCCCGAGCGCGCCGGCGCCACCGTGCTGGTCGCCGGCCCCGACTTCGGCACCGGCTCCTCCCGCGAGCACGCGGTCTGGGCGCTGCAGAACTTCGGCTTCAAGGCGGTGATCTCCTCCCGCTTCGCCGACATCTTCCGGGGCAACTCCCTGAAGAACGGGCTGCTCACGGTGGTCCTGCCGCAGGAGACCGTCGACCGGCTGTGGGAGCTGACCGAGGCCGACCCGGCCGCCGAGGTGACCGTCGACCTCGTCGCCCGGCAGGTCCGCGCGGCCGGAATCGAGGCCGAGTTCGAGCTCGACGACAATGCCCGGTGGCGTCTGCTGCAGGGCCTGGACGACATCTCCCTCACCCTTCAGAACGAAGCCGACATCGCCGCCTACGAATGCGCCAGGCCCGCCTTCAAGCCGCGTACGATTCGCGCCTGATTACAGTCTGAGCAGCGCTTATTCACCCCCGGGTGATCACGGCGAGAACTCTGTGCCCCCCGCCCCAGGGCGGGGGGCACAGCCGTGTGTTGAGGCCCCGTGAGGCGACAACTCGCCCCAGATGGCACAATCTGTGCATGGAACGCGACAGTCAACTGGAGCTCTACCGACTCGTCGCGGACCGATTGAAAGAAGCACACACACGGGTGCGCACGCTGCAAGTCCCGGAGGGCGTAAGGATGGCGCTGTCCCGGAAGCTGCTGGTCGTCACCGCCGCGGCGAAGCACGACCTCGCCGATGCGGCAAGGCGCCTGGACAGGTTGATGAAGGACCTCGACGAGGGTCGATTCCCTGAAGGCGACTGATGCGAAGGAACTCCGCAACGGGCACTCCCGTTGCGGCACTAGGGTGATTAGCCCGTTTCGTGTTTGATTTGCGGTATATATCCGCCTAACGTGCGAAATAAGCTTGAACACATTCGTTCTGGCGAGGTCTCCGAAGGGGAAGACGTGAACAAGGCGCAGCTCGTAGAAGCGATTGCCGACAAGCTGGGCGGCCGCCAGCAGGCCGCCGACGCCGTCGACGCGGTACTGGACGCCATGGTCCGCGCGGTCGTGGCGGGCGACCGGGTCTCGGTCACCGGCTTCGGCTCGTTCGAGAAGGTCGACCGGCCGGCCCGCTACGCCCGGAACCCGCAGACGGGTGAGCGCGTCCGGGTCAAGAAGACCTCGGTTCCCCGCTTCCGCGCGGGCCAGGGCTTCAAGGACCTGGTCAGCGGCACCAAGAAGCTCCCCAAGGGCGACGAGGTGGCCGTGAAGAAGGCCCCCAAGGGCAGCCTGATGGCGGCGGCCGCCGCCGGCGGCAGCCGCTCCACGGTCAAGAAGGCCGCGGCGAAGAAGACCACCGCGAAGAAGGCCGCCCCGGCCAAGAAGGCGACCACCGCCGCGAAGACCGCGACGGCGAAGAAGACCACCGCGAAGAAGACCACGGCCACGGCCAAGAAGGCCGCGCCGACGGCGAAGAAGGCCACCACCGCGAAGACCGCCGCGTCGAAGACCACCGCCGCAGCGAAGAAGACCACCGCGAAGAAGACCGCGCCGGCGAAGAAGACCGTCGCGAAGAAGGCGCCCGCCAAGAAGGCGACGGCGCGCAAGACCGCCACCGCGAAGAAGACGACCGCCCGCAAGAAGTAGCCCCCGGGCACGTCGCACACACGCCGGGCCGGCTCCCCTCGGGGAGCCGGCCCGCGGTGCGTCCGCGCAGGTCCGAGCAGGTCGGAACGGGTGGGAGCGCAGGTCGGAGCAGGCGCGGCGAGCGGGGATGCCCGCAGGGACGGCCCGCCTAGAAGGTCTGCAGGGTGACCAGGGTGATCCTCAGGGACGCCCCGCGCCCCTCCGTCTCGATCCGCACCCGCTGCCCCGGCCGCAGCAGCCGCAGGCCGCCCGCGTCGAAGGCGGGCGCCTCGAACGGCACCGGAGTGCCGTCGTCCAGCAGCACGCTGCCGCTGCGGGTCGTGGGGTCGTAGGTGTACGCGGTCGCCTGCATACGGGCACTGTATCGGGCCGTGTGCCGCCCCACCCCCAGCGCGAGCGCCGCCCGCAGGTCCGCCCCGGTGTCCACGTCCCGCCGGACGCTCTCCACCCCGGACAGGGGGATTTCCACCGCCCCCGAGGCGGAATGCCGAGCCCGCGACGGGCCGCCGAACGCGGGTGCCAATTCCGACTCCGGACCCGCGGAAAGCAGCGTCGTGCCGAATGCCGCGGCATCCGCGAGAAATGCCCGCGGAAATGCCGACGCGGTTTCGAGCACGCGTAGCAATTCCCCCGGGCGCAGCGCGGGCAGGTCCGCGTTCATCGCGGCCACCGCCGCCCGCGGCCGGCCCGCCCGGATCCGGCGCGCCCCGTGCGCCAGCGCCGCATTGAGGCCCCCGCCCGGCGCGTCCGCCACGATGCGCGCCCCGAGCCGGGCCAGTTCCCCCCCGGCCGCCGCGTCGTCCGTCACCACCACCACCTCGCGCACCGCCGGGCAGGCCAGCGCCCCGGCCACGGTGTCCTGCGCGAACGCCAGCGCCAGCCCCGGCCGGGCGGCGCCCACGGCCGCCGCGAGGCGGCTCTTGGCCACCGCGAGGGGCTTGAGCGGGATCACCAGGCTCCAGACGGCGTCCGTGGCGGACTCCTTCCCTCCGTGGGCGGCGGCGCGGGCCGGCACCGCGGCCCGGCGCGGTCCGCCCGCCGGGCAGGGGCCCATTGTCGCCCGACCCCCGGCCCGGGGCCCGGCCCGCCTGAGCGGGGCGTACGGTGTTCTCGACAGAGACCGGGCCGGGCGCCACACTTGTCCGGCCCGAAGAGGTGCCCCAGCCGCGCACCGGTCGTAGAGGAAGGTGTCCGAGTGTCCCGCCGCAGAATCGGCTTCTGGTACCGCCTGGCCGCGGTCATCGCAAAACCGCCGCTGGTCGTGTTCTTCAAGCGGGACTGGCGGGGAATGGAACACATTCCGGCGGACGGCGGTTTCCTCACCGTCGTCAACCACAACTCGTACCTGGACCCGCTGTCCTACGCGCACTTCCAGTACAACACCGGCCGGGTGCCGCGCCTCCTCGCCAAGGCCGCCCTGTTCAAGGTCCCCTTCGTCGGCGCCATCCTGCGCGGCTCCGGCCAGATCCCGGTCTACCGGGAGACCACCAACGCCCTGGACGCCTTCCGGGCCGCCGTCGAGGCGATCGAGCGCGGCGAGTGCGTCGCCTTCTACCCCGAGGGCACCCTCACCCGGGACCCCGACATGTGGCCGATGGCCGGCAAGACCGGCGCCGCCCGCGTCGCCCTCATGACCAGGGCGCCGGTCATCCCGGTGGCCCAGTGGGGCGCCAACCTGGCCATGCCGCCGTACGCCAAGGAGAACAAGGTCCGCCTCTTCCCCCGCAAGACCCTCCAGGTCCTCGCCGGGCCGCCCGTGGACCTCTCCGCGTACTACGACCGGGAGCCCACGCCGGAGGTCCTCAAGGAGGCCACCGAGGCCATCATGGCGGCCATCACCCGGCAGCTGGAGGAGCTGCGCGGCGAGAAGGCGCCCGACCAGCCCTACGACCACCGCAAGGCCAGGGCGGAACAGCGGCGCAAGGCCGCGGAACAGGACCACAAGTGACCGCTCCCGTGAAGGCCGCCGTCTTCGGAACCGGCTCCTGGGGAACCGCCTTCGCCATGGTGCTCGCCGACGCCGGCTGCGAGGTGGTCCTGTGGGGCCGCCGCCAAGAGCTCGCCGACGCCGTCAACACCACCCGGACCAACCCGGACTACTTCCCCGGCGTCGAACTCCCCGCCGGCATCCGCGCCACCACCGACGCGGCCGAGGCGGCGCGCGGCGCCGACTTCGCCGTCCTCGCCATCCCCTCCCAGACCCTGCGCGGCAACCTCGCCGAGTGGGCCCCCCTGCTCCCGCCCGACGCCGTCCTCGTCTCCCTGATGAAGGGCATCGAACTGGGCACCGCCAAGCGGATGAGCGAGGTCATCGAGGAGGTCGCCAAGGTCCCGCCGGCCCGCGTCGCCGTCGTCACCGGCCCCAACCTGGCCCGCGAGATCGTCGCCCGGCAGCCCGCCGCCGCCGTCGTCGCCTGCTCCGACGAGGCCGTCGCCCAGCGGCTCCAGGCGGCCTGCCACACCCCCTACTTCCGCCCCTACACCAGCACCGACGTCATCGGCTGCGAGCTCGGCGGAGCGGTGAAGAACGTCATCGGCCTCGCCGTGGGCATCGCCGACGGCATGGGCCTCGGCGACAACACCAAGGGCTCCCTGATCACCCGCGGCCTCGCCGAGGCGACCCGCCTGGGCCTCGCCATGGGCGCC
This sequence comes from Streptomyces sp. WAC05292, assembly GCF_003949955.1. NCBI lineage: Bacteria > Bacillati > Actinomycetota > Actinomycetes > Kitasatosporales > Streptomycetaceae > Streptomyces > Streptomyces sp. WAC05292. Next base: position 7,151 of record NZ_RPSE01000016.1, on the reverse strand, counting down.
GACCCGCTCACCTTCTCCGGCCTCGCCGGCCTCGGCGACCTCGTCGCCACCTGCTCCTCGCCGCTCTCCCGGAACCACACCTTCGGCACCAACCTCGGCCGCGGCATGACCCTGGAGGAGACCATCGCGGTCACCAAGCAGACCGCCGAGGGCGTCAAGTCCTGCGAGTCGGTGGCCGATCTGGCCCGCCGCCACGGCGTCGACATGCCGATCACCGAGACGGTCGTCGAGATCGTCCACCACGGCAAGCCGCCGCTGGTCGCGCTGAAGGAGCTGATGGCGCGCAGCGCCAAACCGGAACGGCGCTGACTCCTTTCCGGACGCCCGAGCGGGTACCCTCGTGGCGATATGAGCAGCGAGAACCTCCCCCAGTCCCCTGAGCAGCAGGGCCGCAAGCCCCGCGTGGCGGTCGTGTTCGGCGGCCGCAGCTCGGAACACGCCATCTCGGTCGTCACCGCGGGCGCCGTGCTGCGCGCCATCGACCGCTCCAAGTACGAGGTGCTGCCCATCGGCATCACCACGGACGGGCGGTGGGCGCTGACCGCCGACGAGCCCGAGCGGATGGCCATCGCCGACCGCCGGCTGCCGAGCGTCGCCGAACTCGCCGAATCGGACGAGGGCGGCGTCGTGCTGTCCGTCGACCCGGCCAGCCGCGAGGTCGTCTACACGGAGCCGGGCGCCGTGCCCAAGGCCCTGGGCGAGGTCGACGTCGTCTTCCCGATGCTGCACGGCCCGTACGGGGAGGACGGCACCCTGCAGGGCCTGCTGGAGCTCTCCGGCGTCCCCTATGTCGGCTCCGGCGTCCTCGCCTCCGCCGTCGGCCAGGACAAGGAGTACATGAAGCGGGTCTTCACCTCCTTCGGCCTGGCCGTCGGCCCGTACCTGACCGTCCGCCCCCGCGAGTGGCAGGCCGACCGGGACGCGGCGAAGGCCCGCATCCTGGACTTCGCCGCCGAGCACGGCTGGCCGCTGTTCGTGAAGCCCGCCCGGGCCGGCTCCTCCATCGGCATCACCAAGGTCGACGACGCCTCCGGCCTCGACGCGGCGATCCGCGAGGCGCAGCGCCACGACCCGAAGGTCATCGTCGAGGCGCTGCTGCGCGGCCGCGAGATCGAGTGCGGCGTCCTGGAGTTCGAGGACGGCCCGCGCGCGAGCGCGCCCGCCGAGATCCCGCCGGTCTCCAGCCACGACTTCTACGACTTCGAGGCCAAGTACATCGACTCGGCGGCGGGCATCGTGCCGGCCCCGCTCACCCCGGAGCAGACCGCCGAGGTGCAGCGGCTCGCGGTCGAGGCCTTCGAGGCCGCGTCCTGCGAGGGCCTGGTGCGCGCCGACTTCTTCCTCACCGAGGACGGCACGTTCGTCATCAACGAGATCAACACCATGCCCGGGTTCACGCCGATCTCCATGTACCCGCGGATGTGGCAGGAGTCGGGCGTCTCGTACCCGGAGCTGGTGGACCGCCTGATCCAGGCGGCCCTGAGCCGGTCCACGGGGCTGCGCTAGACGGCGCCCCGGGCCGCGGCCCGTACGACGCAGACCGCCCGCCGGGGATCCCGGCGGGCGGTCGGTGTGCGCGCGGGGCGCGGGTCAGGAGGCGATCCCCTCGGGAACGGCGGCGGCCACCGCGGCGGACAGCCCGACCAGCATCCCCGCGTCCGTGGCGTGCTCCTTGCCGACCACGACCTCCGTGTACGCCAGCCGCATCCCGGTGGTGAACCGGAACGACCCGTCGTCCTGCTTCTCCAGCAGCCAGGCCACCCCGTTCACGTGGATGCCCTCCTGGTTCGGATCGAGCATCTTCGCGGGCTTGGGGACGCCGCACCGCAGTACGATCGCCGAGCCGCCCCACGCGGCGGTCAGCTCGGACTCCGGCTCCGTCGGGGTCCGCGCCAGGCCGGCCACCGTCTCCGGGAGCTTCTCGTGCAGCGCCGCACAGTGGCCCGCGACGTCGGCGGGCGGAGCGGGCGGCGGGTCCACACGGGCCCCGCCGCCGGGGGAGCAGCCCGCCAGGGCGGCCGCCGCGGCCACGGCGGGCAGGGCGGTCACACGGAAGGGCCGGCGGTGTACGGACATCACCGGCCAAGAGTAGACGGGGGCTACAGATGGACCACCGGGCAGGTCAGGGTGCGGGTGATGCCCTCCACCTGCTGGACCTTGGCGACGACCATGCGCCCGAGCTCGTCCACGGTGTCGGCCTGGGCGCGGACGATCACGTCGTACGGGCCGGTCACGTCCTCCGCCTGGATCACCCCCGGGATCTTGCCGATGGACTCGGCGACGAACGACGCCTTGCCCACCTCGGTCTGGATGAGGATGTACGCCTGTACCACGGAACCTCCAGGGCGGCCACGAGGATCGAGTCCCCTAACCTCAGGGTGGGCCCATGGACAGCGGGCGGGCCCGGGGAAGAAGGGACGCCACGGTACCGCGTCGCCGCGCGCCGCGGGGAGACCCGGGTGGACGGCGCCACGCACAGCGGGGCGTACGGAGAGCAGAAGTTGACGTATCAGTTGACGGTACCCAGAGCTGTGACGGATCGCGACCGCAAGCGGACTGGGCAAGAAGGGGCACAGCGATGAAGGGCACTGTGGGCGAGCTGGGGGAGTTCGGGCTCATTCGGGAGCTCACCTCACGGCTCACCACCACCCCCGCGGTCCGGCTCGGACCCGGCGACGACGCGGCCGTGGTGTCCGCCCCCGACCGCAGGGTCGTGGCGAGCACGGACATCCTGCTGGAGGGCCGGCACTTCCGGCGGGACTGGTCCACCGCCTACGACGTCGGCCGCAAGGCGGCCGCGCAGAACCTCGCCGACATCGCCGCCATGGGCGCCGTGCCCACGGCGCTGCTGCTCGGCCTCGTCGTCCCGGCCGAACTGCCGGTCACCTGGCCCACCGAGCTGATGGACGGCCTGCGCGACGAGTGCCAGGTCGCCGGGGCCGCCGTGGTCGGCGGCGACGTCGTCCGCGGCGAGACGATCACCGTCTCCATCACCGCCCTCGGCGACCTGCGCAACCACGAGCCCGTGCTGCGCTCCGGCGCCCAGCCCGGCGACGTCGTGGCCGTCACCGGCTGGCTCGGCTGGTCCGCGGCCGGCTTCGCGGTCCTCTCGCGCGGCTTCCGCTCGCCGCGGGCGTTCGTCGAGGCGCACCGCCGCCCCGAGCCGCCGTACCACGCGGGCCCCGCGGCCGCCGGTCTCGGCGCCACCGCGATGACCGACGTCAGCGATGGCCTGATCGCCGACCTCGGGCACATCGCGGAGGCCAGCGCCGTGCGGATCGACCTGCGCTCGGCGGCCGTGGACATCCCGACGCAGATGCACGACATCGGCCAGGCCGTCGGCGTCGACCCCTTGCAGTGGGTGCTCACCGGGGGAGAGGATCACGCCATCGTGGCGACCTTCCCGCCCGACGTGAAGCTGCCCGCCCGCTGGAAGGTCATCGGGGAGGTGCTGAACCGGTCCGCGCTGCCCCAGGTGACCGTCGACGGCGCGCCCTGGACCAACACCGGCGGATGGGACCACTTCGGCCCCGACCCGTCCACCGAGGAGAGCCCGAGATGAGCGACGCGCCGCCGCTGTGCCTGACCGTGGCCGGATCGGACTCCGGCGGCGGCGCCGGCATCCAGGCCGACCTCAAGACCATGCTCGCCCTCGGCGTGCACGGGATGAGCGTGGTCACCGCGGTCACCGCGCAGAACTCCCTCGGCGTCCGCGGCGTCTGGGAGCTGCCCCCCGAGGCCGTCACCGCCCAGTACCGGGCCGTCGCGGACGACATCGGCGTGCAGGCCGTGAAGACCGGCATGCTCGCCTCCGCGGCCCTCGTGGAGACGGTGGCCGCACTGCTCGCCGGCACCGGCGCGCCGGCCGTCGTGGACCCCGTCGGGGTCTCCAAGCACGGCGACCCGCTGCTCGCCGCCTCGGCCCTGGACGCCGTACGCCGCGAGCTGCTCCCCCGCGCCACGGTGGCCACGCCCAACCTGGACGAGGTGGCGCAGCTCACCGGCGTGGTCGTGGAGGACGAGGACGGCATGCGGCGGGCCGCCGACGCGGTCCTCGCGCTCGGCCCCGAGTGGGCGCTCATCAAGGGCGGCCACCTCGCCGCCCACGGCGACGAGGCCGCCGACCTGCTCACCGACGGCGAGACCGCGCTGTGGCTGCGGGCGCCCCGGCACGACAACCGGCACACGCACGGCACCGGCTGCACCCTCGCCAGCGCCGTCGCGGCCGGACTCGCCAAGGGGCAGGACGTCCCGCAGGCCGTCATGGAGGCCAAGGAGTACGTGACCGGCGCCATCGCCGCCGGCTTCGCGCTCGGCGGCGGCATCGGCCCCGTCGGCCACGCCTGGCAGTGGCACCGCTGATCGCGGATCCGCGATCAGCGGCGCCCCGCGGCTCCCGGGAAAGGCAAAAGGCCGGTCCACGAGGTGGACCGGCCTTCTTGGCAACCGGGAAGGGCTGCGCTACGACGTGGGAGCGTCAGCGCGAGACCTTGCCGGCCTTGATGCACGAGGTGCAGGCGTTGAGGCGCTTCGGCGTCCCACTGACCACGGCACGCACGCGCTGGATGTTCGGGTTCCAGCGACGGGACGTACGGCGGTGCGAGTGCGAGATGTTGTTGCCGAAGCCCGGCCCCTTGCCGCAAACGTCGCAGTTGGCAGCCACAGGTCACTCCAAAGACTTCAGATGCACTTACAGTGAAATCCGGCGCACCGGATCAGAGATCTGAAGTGGTTTGCCGGGGAAGACCCGACGGTCGTCGGGCAACCGGAGCAGCATACAACGACTGCTCCCGTCCCAAAAAACTACCATGGCCGCCGTCCGGCCCGCCCCGCGGTCCGGACGTCCCGGCACCGCCCCGTTACCCTGCGGTGAACCCTGGCCCGCACAAGGAGGAACGCCCGGTGCCGCACGAGCCGCAGCTGCAGTCCTTCGACGAGTTCGACGCCGACGCGGTGCGCACCTGGAGCTCGCTGGCCGTGGCCGCGCTGGGCCGGGCCCGCGCCGACATCGACGCGATCAACGTCTATCCCGTCGCGGACGCCGACACCGGCACCAACCTCTACCTCACCGCCGAGTCCGCCGACCGCGCCCTGGACGCCGCCGGCGCCGCGGGCCTCGCACAGGCCGTCCAGGCCTGGGCCCACGGCGCGCTCATAGGCGCCCGCGGCAACTCCGGCACCATCCTCGCCCAGCTGCTGCGCGGCGTTGCCGACGGCCTCGGCGACACCCCCGCCGACCACCGCGGCCCCGGCCGCCTGCTGGCGCACGCCCTGACCCGGGCCGCGCAGGAGGCGTACCAGGCCGTCGCGCACCCGGTGGAGGGCACCATGCTCACCGTCGCCGCGGCGGCGGCGCGGGCCGCCGAGGCCGCCGGGGCCGCCGCCGGAACCGCCGCGGACGTGGCCCGCGCCGCCTACGACGGGGCCCGCGCGGCCCTCGCGGACACCCCGCGGCAGCTGGCCGAGCTGGGCCGGGCGGGCGTCGTCGACGCCGGCGGCTGCGGGCTCGTCGCCGTCCTCGGCGCGCTGTGGCAGGCGCTGTCCGGGCAGGAGCCCGAGGCCGAGGCCGTCGGCGGCCCGGCCGCCGCCCCCGCCGTGCGGCAGCCCGCGCCGTGCGGCGCCGCGGAGGAGCCCGACGGGCCGGCGTACGAGGTGCTGTACCTGCTGGAGGCCGCAGAACCGGCCGTGGCGCGGCTGCGGGAGCGGCTCGACGGACTCGGCGACTCCCTCGTCGTGGTCGGCGGCGACGGCCTGTGGAACGTCCACGTCCACGTCGACGACCCCGGAGCCGCCGTCGAGGCCGGCGTCGAGGCCGGACGCCCGTACCGGATCCGCATCACGCACTTCGGCGACGAGCGCCGCCGCCGCACCCCCGCCGAGCGCGCCCAGCGCGCCGTCGTCGCGGTCGTCCCCGGCGAGGGCCTCGCCGCCCTGTGCGGGGAGGCCGGCGCCACCACCCTCCTCGCCCCGCCCGGAGCCGCCCCCGACGCCGACGGGCTCGCCGCCGCCATCCGGCGCGCCCACGCCCGCGAGGTCGTGCTGCTGCCCGGCGGGCCCGACCAGCGCGCCGCCGCGCACGCCGCCGCCGAGCGGGCCCGCGCCGACGGCGTGCGCGTCGCGGTGATCCCCACCCGGTCCGCCGTCCAGGGCCTCGCGGCCCTCGCCGTCCACGACCCCGAGGGCAGCTTCGACGAGGACGTGGTCGCCATGACCTCCGCGGCCGGAGCCACCCGCTACGCCGAACTCGCCATAGCCGAACGGCAGTCCTTCACCTCCGCCGGCATCTGCCAGGCCGGGGACGTGCTCGGCCTCATCGACGGGGACGTCGCCGTCATCGGCTCCGGACTCGCCGAGACCGCGGAGGCCGTCCTCGCCCGCATGCTCGGCTCCGGCGGCGAACTCGTCACCCTCGTCCTCGGACCGGACGCGCCCGACGCCCTCGCCGAGCGGCTGGAGGCGTACGTCCAGCACGGGCACCTCGCGGTCGACACCGTCACCTACCAGGGCGGCCGGCACTCCGCCCCGCTGCTGATCGGGGTCGAATAGCCGCTGTGTCGGCGCGATGGTGTGCAATGAACGGGTGCCCGCGCTCGACGAAGACCTCAAGAAGACGCTCGGCCCCGCCACCGCCAAGGTGCTGGCCGAACAGCTCGGCCTGCACACGGCCCTCGACCTGCTCCACCACTATCCGAGGCGGTACGCCGAGCGCGGCGAGCTGACCTCCCTCGCGGGGCTCGCCGACCAGCTCGACGAGCACGTCACCGTCGTCGCGCAGGTCGCCGACGCGCGGATCCACACCTTCAACGGCGGCCGCGGCAAACGCCTGGAGGTCACCATCACCGACGGCAGCGGCCGCCTCCAGCTGGTCTTCTTCGGCGCCGGCGTGCACAAGCCGCACAAGGAGCTGCTGCCCGGCAGCCGGGCGATGTTCGCCGGCAAGGTCTCGATGTTCAACCGCAAGCTCCAACTGGCCCACCCGGCCTACGAGCCGCTCGGCGCGGACGCCTCCGACCGGGACGCCGCCACCGCCTTCGCCAACCAGCTGATCCCGATCTACCCGGCCTGCGCGAAACTGGAGTCCTGGAAGATCGCCAAGTGCGTGGACGCCGTACTGCCCGGCGCCCGGGAGGCCGTGGACCCGCTGCCGGCCG
>NZ_RPSE01000169.1:0-12051 GCF_003949955.1 Streptomyces sp. WAC05292 | reverse complement strand
CGGTGGGCGTGGACATGGCCGCGTACAAGGCGGAGTTCCTCGACCGGCACTGGGCGGGCCGGATCCGGCCCGCCCAGTGCCGGTCGAGGAACTCCGCCTTGTACGCGGCCATGTCCACGCCCACCGGGCAGTCGCTGCGGCAGCCCTTGCAGCCCAGGCACAGGTCGAGGGCCTCCGCCACCTCCGCCGAGCGCCAGCCGTCCGGGAGCAGCTCCCCGGCCAGCATCTCGTGCAGCAGCCGCGCCCGGCCCCGGGTGGAGTGCCGCTCCTCGCCCGTGACCCGGTACGAGGGGCACATCACCCCGGCCGCACCCGGATCCGCGGACCGGCACTTGGCGACGCCGACGCAGCGGGCGACCTCCGCGGCGAGCCCGGAGCGCGGCAGGACCTCGAAGCGGAGGTTCTCGTCGAGCCGGGCGGGCCGGACGAGGATGCCGGGGTTCATGCCCCGGCGCGGGTCCCACACGTCCTTGTACCGGCCGAACAGGTCGATCACCCGCGGCCCGTACATCCGCGGCAGCAGCTCCGCCCGCGCCTGCCCGTCCCCGTGCTCCCCCGACAGCGAGCCGCCGTGCGCGACGACCAGGTCGGCGAGGTCGCCCGAGAACGCCCGGAAGCGCGCCACCCCCTCCCGGGAGACCAGGTCGAAGCCGATCCGCACGTGCACGCAGCCCTCGCCGAAGTGCCCGTACGGGGTCCCGCGCAGCCCGTGCGCGGCGAGCAGCGCCCGGAACTCCCGCAGGTACGCCCCGAGCCGGGCCGGCGGCACCGCGCAGTCCTCCCAGCCGGGCCAGGCCAGGCCGCCGCCCGGCAGCAGGGTGGCGGTGCCGGCGGCGTCCTCCCGGACCCGCCACAGCGCCCGCTGCCCGGCCGGGTCGGCGACGACGAGCGCGTCCAGCGCGTCCGCCGCGCGGGCGAGGCGCCGCGCCGCCGCCTCGTCGGGCATCTCGGCGAACAGCCAGGCCGCGCCCCGGGGCAGGAGTCCCGCGCCCGCGGCGCCGGGCACCAGGTCCTCGGCCATCCCCTCGACGGTGAGCGGCCCGTACGGCAGGAGGCCCGCCGCCGCGTCCGCGGCCGCGCCCTCGTCGGCGTACCCGAGGACCGCGAGGGCCGGGGCGGCCGGCGCCTCCACGAGGCGGACCACCGCCTCGGTGACCACGCCGAGGGTGCCCTCGCTGCCGCAGAACGCGCGGGCCACCTGCACCCCGTGCTCGGGCAGCAGCGCGTCCAGGCCGCCGTAACCGGAGATCCGCCGGGTGAACCGCGGGCCCGGGCCGACGGCGGATCCGGGGCCGGCGGCGGCCATGCCGGTGCGCAGGACGTCCAGATGCCCCGCCACCAGTTCGCGCAGCCCGGCCGGCGCCCCCGCCCAGCCGGCGCCGATGCGGTGCACGGCGCCCCCGTACGCGACGACCTCCAGCTCCGCCACGTTGTCCGCGGTGGTCCCCCAGGCCACCGAGTGGGCCCCGCACGCGTTGTTGCCGATCATCCCGCCGAGGGTGCAGCGCGAGCGGGTGGACGGGTCGGGGCCGAAGGCCAGCCCGTGCGGCCGCACCGCCTCCCGCAGCCGGTCCAGGACGAGTCCCGGCCGGACGACGGCGGTCCGGGCCGACGGGTCCACCGACACCAGGGCGTCCATGTGCCGGGTCAGGTCCAGCACCACGCCCGTGCCCGTCGCCTGGCCGGCGATGGAGGTGCCGCCGCCGCGCGGCACGACGGGGACGCCGGCGTCCGCGCAGATCCGCAGCGCCTCCGACACGTCCGCCGTGTCGCGCGGCGCGACCACCCCGAGGGGCACCCGCCGGTAGTTCGACGCGTCCATCGTCACCAGGGCGCGCGCCCCGGCCCCGAAGTCCACCTCCCCTCGCAGTGCGTCCCGCAATGTCCGCTCAAGGCCACCGGAATCGCTCACCCCCTCACCCTTCCACCGTGCGACGCTCGTCTCACCGGGTGGACGCGCCTCCGACGGACGGTCCGCGACCGGATACGCTCCGCCCGTGGCTGAGATCCAGATTCCCGCTGACATCAAGCCCGCCGACGGACGCTTCGGCGCGGGCCCCTCCAAGGTGCGGACCGAGGCGCTGGACGCCCTCGCCGCCACCGGTACCTCCCTGCTCGGAACCTCCCACCGCCAGGCTCCGGTCAAGAACCTGGTCGGCTCGGTACGCCAGGGCATCCGGGACCTCTTCTCCCTGCCCGAGGGCTACGAGGTGGTCCTCGGCAACGGCGGCTCCACCGCCTTCTGGGACGTCGCGACCGCCGGCCTCATCGAGCGCAAGTCCCAGCACCTGGCCTTCGGCGAGTTCTCGTCGAAGTTCGCCAAGGCCGCCAAGCTGGCGCCGTGGCTGGACGAGCCGTCCGTGATCTCCTCCGAGCCCGGCACGCACCCGGACCCGGTCGCCGAGGCCGGCGTGGACGTGTACGCGTACACCCACAACGAGACCTCCACGGGCGTCGCCGCCCCGATCCGGCGAGTCGACGGCGCCGACGCCGGTTCGCTCGTCCTGGTGGATGCCACCTCGGGCGCCGGCGGCCTCCCCGTCGACATCACCGAGACCGACGTCTACTACTTCGCCCCGCAGAAGTCCTTCGCCTCCGAGGGCGGCCTGTGGCTCGCGGCGTTCTCCCCGGCCGCCCTGGAGCGCGCCGCGCGCGTCCACGCCTCCGGCCGGCACATCCCCGAGTTCTTCTCCCTGCCGACCGCGATCGACAACTCCCTGAAGAACCAGACGTACAACACGCCGTCCCTGTCGACGCTGTTCCTGCTGGACCAGCAGCTGAAGTGGATCAACGGCCAGGGCGGCCTGGACTGGGCGACCGCCCGCACGGCGGCCAGCGCCCGCACGCTGTACGGCTGGGCGGAGGCCTCCAAGTACGCCGCCCCGTTCGTCGCGGACCCCGCCAAGCGGTCGTCCGTCATCGGCACGATCGACTTCTCCGACGACGTCGACGCCGCGGCCGTCGCCAAGGTGCTCCGCGCCAACGGCATCGTCGACACCGAGCCGTACCGCAAGCTCGGCCGCAACCAGCTGCGCGTCGCGATGTTCCCCGCGATCGACCCGGCGGACGTCGAGGCGCTGACGGCCTGCATCGATTACGTGATCGAGAAGCTCTGACGGATCCCCGTCCCGCCGGTCCCCCGGCCCGCCCCGGGCGGGGCGGGCCGCCTCCGGAGCCGCCGCCTCCTGCGCGCCGCCCGGTGCCGTACTGGTGCAGAGCTGGCTCGCCCGCGTCACCGTGCCGCCCTCCCTCGCCGCGCTGCTCGGCGTGCGCGGCGGCGAGCGCACCCTGGTCCACCACCGCCGCGAGCGCGGCCCCGCCGGGCAGACCCTCCAGCACGCCGTCACCTACGTCTGCCCCCGCGCCCTGGCCGAGGAGCCCGGGCTGGCCGGCTACCGCCGTACCGCGGCCGTACGCGACGAGGACCCCGGGCCCCTCGACCGCTGGCTCGACCGCGCCGCCCGGGAGGGGCGCGTCGCCGAGACCATCACCATGACCCTCTCCCACCGCCAGGCGTCCGCGGCCGCAGCAGGCGGCCTGTCCGTGCGCCGCACCCTGCACGACGACGCCGGCCGGCTCCTCGCCGTGACCGACCTCTCCTTCCCCACCTGGGACCGGCTGACCTTCCACCGCGACCGCGCGGTCAGCGGATTCCAGGTCAGCTGACGCACCGGCCCGCCGGCCGCCGCCACCGGAGGGCCGCCGCAGCGTGCGGGATGCCCCGGTACCCACCGGATCCCCGGCTCCCGCGGCCCGTACCCGCATGCCGGCGCGCCCCACCCGTCGGCACGCACCCGTCGTCACGCGCCGTCCGCTCCCGGCCCGCCGCTCCCGGTCCGCATCCGTTTCCGGCTCCGCGTCCGAAAGATCGTACGCGCGCGCGGATAACCCGGGCGTGCATAACCGGCAAATCTTGACGTACCCCAGGTGGAGCGACAAACATCGGGTCGAAAGTCAAGGTCACGCGCCGCAAGCCGACAAGCCCAAGGAGCGAAAACCGCATGCGAGCCCCTGCCCACACACCCGCCGCCGAAACCGCCGCAGTGCCCCGCCCCCGCGCCGCCTCCGCGGCGCCCGGGATCGCGGACCTGCCGCGGATCGAGGAGCCGAGGGAGGTGGCACCGGCCGACGCGCGCGAGCTCTCCCGGGTCTTCTTCAGGCGGCTCCACGAACTCGAAGAGGGCACCCCGGAGCGTCGGTACGTCCGCAACACGCTCATCGAGATGAACGCCTCCCTCGTCCAGTACGCCGTGCGCCGCTTCCGCGGCCGGTCCGACGCCGAGGACATCGAGGACCTCGTCCAGGTCGGCACGATCGGACTCATCAAGGCGATCGACCGCTACGACCCCTCCCGCGAAACCGAGTTCGCCACCCTCGCCATGCCGTACATCACCGGCGAGATCAAGCGGCACTTCCGCGACACCACCTGGGCCGTCCGCGTCCCGCGCCGCCTCCAGGAACTGCGCATCGAGATCGCCAAGGCGAAGGAGGAGCTGACCGGCTCCCTCGACCGCTCGCCCACCGTCGCCGACCTCGCCGCGCACCTCGACCTCACCGAGGAGGAGGTCGTCGAGGGCCTCTTCGCCGCGAACGGCCACACCAGCGGCTCCCTCGACGCCCCGCAGCCCGCCTTCAGCGAGTCCGGAGGCGACCCCGCCGAGGGCCAGACGCTCGCCGACGTCATCGGCGCCGAGGAGCCCGCCCTGGAACGCGTCGAGGACCTCCAGGCCCTCGCGCCCCTGCTGGAGCGGCTCAGCGCCCGCGAGCGCCGCATGCTCCAGCTCCGCTTCGGCGACGAGCTCACGCAGGCGCAGATCGGCGCCGCTCTCGGCATCTCCCAGATGCAGGTGTCGCGGCTGCTGACGCGCGTCCTCGCCCACCTGCGGGCCTCCATGCTGGCGGACCCCGGCGAGGACGGCGCCGCCCGCGGCTGACCGTCGGGCCGCCGCCCGCGATGTGGCCGGGATCACCCGCGGCCCGCGGCGCCGGTGATCTTCACCACATCCGCGCCGCACCCCCGCGTGAGGTGGGTCACCAGGGCGTTTGTCCCGGTTCGAGCCGGGCAGCGGAGCCACCGGAGCGCACCCCTCCGCCGGTCGTGGCACGGCCGGCGGCAGGGGGCGGGCGGATCCCGCACCGCTCCACGGCCCGCCTCCGCACCCGACCCGCGCCGGCACGGGCCGTACCCGTACGACCCGTGAGGTGCATGTGTCCACGCTCCAGGCCGAACACGTCTACAAGGTGTTCGGAAGACGACCCGGCGCGGCGGTCCGCGCGCTCCGAGACGGCGCGAGCCGCGAGGAGCTGCGCGCCGACGGAGTGACGGCCGCCGTGATCGACGCCTCCTTCCGCGTCGAGCCCGGCGAGATCTTCGTCATCATGGGGCTGTCGGGATCGGGCAAGTCCACCCTGCTGCGCATGCTCAACGGCCTGCTCGAACCCACCGAGGGGCGCATCCTCTTCGACGGCCGCGACCTCACCGCCCTCTCCCGCCGCGAGCTGCGCCACGTCCGCTCCACGAAGATCAGCATGGTCTTCCAGCACTTCGCGCTCTTCCCGCACCGCAGCGTCCTGGAGAACGCCGCCTACGGCCTCGAGGTCCAGGGAGTCGACCGCGCCGACCGCGAGCGCCGCGCCGCCGAGGCCCTGGAACTCTGCGGGCTCTCCGGCTGGCAGGACTCCTGGCCCGACGAGCTGTCCGGCGGCATGCAGCAGCGCGTCGGCCTCGCCCGCGCCCTCGCCACCGACGCCGACCTGCTGCTGATGGACGAGTCCTTCAGCGCCCTCGACCCGCTGATCCGCCGCGACATGCAGGACCAGCTGCTCGAACTGCAGAAGACCCTCGGCAAGACGATCGTCTTCATCACCCACGACCTCAACGAGGCCATGCGCCTCGGCGACGGCATCGCCGTCATGCGCGACGGCCGCATCGTCCAGCAGGGCACCGCCGAGGACATCCTCACCCGCCCCGCCGACGACTACGTCGCCTCGTTCGTCCAGGACGTCGACCGCTCCCGCGTGCTGACCGCCGACGCCGTCATGACCGGCCCCGACACCGGCGCCGCCTGCTCCTGCGGCTGCCCGACCGTCACCGCCGACACCCCGCTCGCCGACCTGTGCGCCGTCAGCGCCCGCGTCCCGCACCCCGTCGCCGTGACCGACACCGACGGCGCCGTCGTCGGCACCGTCGCGCAGGACCGGCTCGTCGCCGTCATCGGCGACGAGCACCGGGCCCCCGTACGCTGCGAGGAGGCGGCCGCCTGATGCCCCGTCTGAACCCCGGCGCCTGGGCCGACTCCGCCGTCGACTTCCTCCAGCGGCACCTGTCCTGGCTCTTCGACGCCGTCAGCGCCGTCGTCACCGGCCTCTACGACGGCATCCACGCCGTGCTGTCCGCCCCGGCCCCGCTGCTGCTCGCCGGCCTGCTCGCCGTCGCCGCCTGGTGGCTGCGCGGGCTCCTCGCCGCCGTGCTCGCCTTCGCCGGACTCGCCCTCGTCGACTCCGTCGGCCTGTGGTCCGACGCCATGGCCACCCTGTCCCTGGTCCTCGTCGCCACCCTGGCCACCCTCGTCATCGCCGTCCCGATCGGCATCCAGGCGGCCCGCTCGCCGCGGCTCGGCGCCGCCCTGCGGCCCGTCCTCGACTTCATGCAGACCATGCCCGCGATGGTGTACCTCATTCCCGGCGTCGTCTTCTTCGGCGTCGGCGTGGTCCCCGGCATCATCGCCACGATCGTCTTCGCACTGCCGCCCGGCGTCCGCATGACCGAGCTGGGCATCCGCCAGGTCGACCCCGAACTCGTCGAAGCCGCCGACGCCTTCGGCACGACCCCGCGGAACACGCTCCTGCGGGTCCAGCTGCCGCTCGCCCTGCCCACCGTCATGGCCGGCGTCAACCAGGTCATCATGCTCGGCCTGTCCATGGTGGTCATCGCCGGCATGGTCGGCGGCGGAGGCCTCGGCGGCGCCGTCTACAAGGCCATCGGCAACGTCGACATCGGCCTCGGCTTCGAGGCCGGCCTGTCCATCGTCATCCTCGCCATGTACCTGGACCGGATGACCGCCGCCCTCGGCCGCCAGGTCTCCCCGACCGGCCGCCGCGCCCTCGCCCGGGCCCGCTCCGCGGCCACCGGCGCCGCCCGCCTGTGGCAGCACCGCCCCCAGCCCGCCTACGCGGTCACCGCCGCGGCCGTACTGGCCCTCCTCGCCGGCGGACTGCACACCTTCGGCGGAGCCTCGAACGGCCCCGCGGCCGCCGCCGGACCCGGCAAGGGCCGCACCCTCACCATCGGCTACATCCCGTGGGACGAGGGCATCGCCTCCACCTACCTCTGGAAGGAGCTGCTGGAGCGCCGCGGCTTCCGCGTCGAGGCCAAGCAGCTGGAGCTCGGCGCGCTCTTCACCGGCCTCGCCGGCGGCCGCGTCGACTTCCAGACCGACGCCTGGCTGCCCGTGACGCAGGCCTCGTACTGGGAGAAGTACGGCGACCGGATCGACGACCTCGGCGCCTGGTACGGGCCGACCTCCATCGAACTGACCGTCCCCTCCTACATGAAGGACGTCCGCTCCCTCGCCGACCTCAAGGGCAAGGGCGACCGGTTCAAGGGCCGCATCATCGGCATCGAGCCCAGCGCCGGCGCGATGGGCATCCTCAAGGACCGGGTCCTGAAGGAGTACGGCCTGGAGGGCGAGTACGAGGTGGTCGACGGCTCGACGCCCGGCATGCTCGCCGAGCTCCAGCGCGCCCAGGCCAAGCAGGAGCCCGTCGTCGTCACCCTGTGGTCCCCGCACTGGGCGTACGCCTCGTACGACCTGCACAAGCTGGAGGACCCCCGCAAGGCCTGGGGGCAGGGCGACGGCATCCACACCCTCGCCCGGAAGGGCTTCGCCCAGGACGAGCCCGAGGTGGCGGCCTGGCTGCGCTCGTTCAAGCTGGACGAGAAGCAGCTGACCGGCCTGGAGGCGAAGATCCAGGCGGGCGGCAAGGGCAAGGAGCAGGAGGCCGTGCGCGCCTGGCTCGCCGAGCACCCGGAGGTCGCCGAGGCGGCGACCGCCTGACGCCGCCCGACCCGCCGACCCCACGGCCGCCCGCGCCCCGCCCTCCGCCGGCGGGGGCGCGGGCGGCCGCGCCTGCCGGTGCGGTCAGGGACCCGCCCGTGCGCGGCGGGACGGTCCGTGGCACAGTGCCAGCACGACGCCCGCCGGGACCAGGAGCCGCCATGCCCGATCCGCACCCCGTGCCGCCGCTCGCGGCGGTCCCGGAGCCCGGCCCGAAGCGCGGCCCGCAGCTCGGCCCGCAGACACGGCCCGAGCCGGGCCCGCTGCCGCGCTGCCCCGTGTGCGCGCGTCTGCCGGAACGTATCTCCTGGCGGCAGCAGCCCGGCCGGCCGGTGGTCCTCGCGTTCGACCCGTGCGGCCACCGGCACACCTCGCCGGCCGCGCCCGTCCTGGCCGTCACCCCGCCTCGGCCGCCGGCGCCCCGCCGCCCCTGACGCCGGCGGTGCCCGCGGCGCGGCGGACGGCGTGCCGCAGACTGGTGCGGTGATCACCGCGCAGCCCGTCCTCGAGGTCCACCGCCTGGACGGCTTCTCCCTGTGGCCCGCCGCCTTCCCCGAGGAGCCGTACGTCCTCCTGCCGCTCGGTGCGGACCTCTCGCCCGCGGAGGTCGGCGCCGTGGTGGCCTGCCTGGCCGACGCCCACGCGGAGGCCCCCGGCGCCGAGGCGGACCCCGCCGCGGGCACGGAAGCGGCCCCGGAACCGGACGGGGACCCGGCCGGAACGTTCCTGCGAGGCCTGCTCGCCGTCGGCGAGGACCTCCACCTCGCCGGAGGGGTCCGGATCGCCGACACGGCCACCGGCGCGGTCGTCGACCCGGGCTGCTGCCACGGCCTCCAGGAGTGGGGCACCTGGCGGGAGTTCGCCGCCGGTTCCGCCTCCTGCTCCGGCTGGTTCGGCCACTCCCCGACCCCGGAGGCCCGCCTCGACGGCGGCACCGTCCGCCTCACCGCCGACACCGACTCCGCGGCGAGCCCCGTCATCGAGCTGCCGCTGCCTGAACTGCACCGCCTGCTCGACGGCGTCGCAGACCGGCTGCACGGCTTCCTCGCACGCGTACGGGACTGGGCGGCCCACCAGGCCCCCGCCCACGCGGCCCCGCTGTACGCCGTCCTGGCCGCGGCGCTCTTCCCTCCCATCCCGGAAAACACGTGGTCGGCGACGGTGCGGCGGGGGTAGCGTCCGGGTCCCGGCAGGCCGCCACGGGGCGGCCGCCCCGTACGGAAAGAGCGGTTCCATGACCGAGCGGCAGGCCACGACGACCCTCTGGCGCCCCACCGGCCCCGAGGAGCTGGACCTGGTCCGCGCGCTCGACTGGCGCGCCTGGCCGCCCCGCCTGCCGGAGCAGCCGATCTTCTACCCCGTGCTCGACGAGGAGTACGCGGTGCGGATCGCCCGTGACTGGAACGTCCCGCACTCCGGCGCCGGCTTCGTCACCCGCTTCGAGGTCGACTCCGCCTTCCTGAGCCGCTACCCCGTCCGCCAGGCCGGCGGCCGGACCATTCTGGAGCTGTGGGTTCCGGCCGAGGAGCTGGAGGAGTTCAACGCCCACATCGTGGGGCGCATCGAGGTCGTCCACGCGTTCGCATGAGCCGTTCCGTATGAGCCGCAAGCGGCGGGATCCGGTCCGCGCTATGCGCAAAGCTGCGTGACAAGAGCCGACTTCGAGCATCTTCCTTCACGGGATCTCCCTCGGGCGCTATGTTGCCGTGCGCATGCCACATCGGTGTGTCCGTCCCCACGGACCGCACGAGGAGCTGCCCGATGACAGTGATCAGCGTCCGCACCACTCCGCGCAGGCGACGGCGCAGCCTCCGGGCCGCGCTGCTCGCCGGACTCCTCGCCGTGGCGGGCCTCGCCGGCGCCGGACCGGTCGCCGGCAGGGCGGCAGCCGCCGCCCCGGAGCCCGCCACGGCCGGCAACGCCACCGGCATCACCCGCTCCGGCAACACCTTCACCGTGACCTCCACCAGCGGCGCGAAGGCCCGCGTGGTCGTGGCCCGCGCCGACATCTTCCGCCTCTGGCTCTCGCCCGACGGCCGCTTCGCCGACGACCCGGCCGGCTCGGACCTGGCCCGGACCACGGACTTCGGACCCGTCCAGGCCGCAGTCACCGACGCGGGCGGCCACTGCCGCATCACCACGCCCGCCCTGAACATCCGCGTCGACAAATCGCCGCTGAAGTTCTCCGTCTACCGGGCCGACAACCGCACCCTCGTCTGGGAGGAGAGCCGGCCCACCTCCTGGACCGCCACCCGCACCACCCAGTACCTCTCCCGCGGCGCCGCCGACATGCCCTCCGGCTGGTTCCTCCCCAACGACGGCTACGGCTGCGGCTACACCGAACCCCTGAAGGCGACGGTCGACGCGCTCGCCGCGAAGGGCTTCCGCACCGGCCTGTGGACGTCGACGGGGCTGACCCGCATCGCCGAGGAGGTCGCCGCCGGCTCCCGCGCGGTCAAGACGGACGTGGCCTGGATCGGCGGCGGCTACAAGAACGCGTTCGCGGGCGTCCAGCAGGCCGTCGACGGCATCGAGAAGAACTCCGACGCCCGCCGCTTCGTGTGGACGGTCGACGGCTGGGCCGGCACCCAGCGCAACGCCGTCGTCTGGACCGGCGACACGCACGGCACCTGGGACGACATGCGCTGGCACGTCCCCGCCATCGCCGGCGCCGGCCTGTCGGCCCTCAACCACGCCGCCGGCGACGTCGACGGCATCTTCGGCGGCAGCCCGCAGACGTACGTGCGCGACCTGCAGTGGAAGTCCTTCACCCCGGTCTTCATGACCATGTCGGGTTGGGGCGCCACCCATCCGGAGCCCGGCTACCGGGACAAGCAGCCCTGGCGGTTCGAGGAGCCGTACCGGTCGATCAACCGCCGCTACCTGCAACTGAAGATGCGGCTGATGCCGTACCACTACACGATGAGCCGCACCGCCCACGAGACCGGCGTCCCCGCCACCCGCGCGATGGTCCTGGAGTACCCCGACGACCCCGTCGCCCGCGGCAACCTCACCAGCGGCCAGTTCATGGCGGGCGACTCCTTCCTCGTCGCGCCCGTCGTCTCCGAGACAGCCGTCCGCGACGGCATCCACCTGCCCGCCGGGACGTGGACCGACTACTGGACGGGGAAGACGTACGCCGGCCCCGGCCGGCTGGACGGCCACCGGGCGCCGCTGGACACCCTCCCGCTGTTCGTCAAGGGCGGCGCGATCGTGCCGATGTGGCCGCAGATGAACCACACGGGCGAGAAGCCCGTCTCCACCCTCACCTACGACATCCACCCCCGCGGGTCGTCCTCGTTCAGCCTGTACGAGGACGACGGCCTGACCCGCGCCCACCAGTCCGGCGCCTACGCCCGCCAGCGCGTCGACGTCTCCGCACCCGCCTCCGGCGCCGGGACGGTCACCGTCTCCGTCGGCGCGCCGACCGGCAGCTACTCGGGCAAACCGGCCTCCCGCGGGTACGAGCTCACCCTCCACGTGCCCTCCGCACCCGCCCGGGTGGACCTCGACGGCGCGCCGCTCACCCGCCGCGCCTCCAAGGCCGCCTTCGACGCCGCCGCGACGGGCTGGTTCCACGACCCCGCCGACCGCGGCGGCATCCTGTGGGTGAAGGCGGGCTCGCAGGCGGGCGCGTTCACCGTCACCGCGAGCGGCACGTCCGTCCCGGACGCCGAACCGGTCCCCGCCGCCTCCGCACCGATCCCGCAGGCCGACTGGCGCCTGCTGTCCGCGGACAGCCAGGAGACCGCCGCCGAGAACGGCGCCGCGGCCAACGGGTTCGACGGGAACCCGGCCACGATGTGGCACACCGCCTGGTCCGGCTCCGCACCCGCCGCACTCCCGCACGAGATATCCGTCGACCTCGGCGCCCGCCACACCGTGGACGGCCTCGGCTGCCTCCCCCGCCAGGACGGCGGCGCCAACGGCCGCATCGGCCGATACGAGCTCTACGTCTCCGACGACCCCGCGCACTGGGGCCCGCCGGCCGCGA
>NZ_RPSE01000168.1:0-12141 GCF_003949955.1 Streptomyces sp. WAC05292 | reverse complement strand
GCCGTGGTGGGGACCGGGGTGCCGTTCAGCTCCAGGCGGGCGTCCGGGGTGAAGCCGCCGCCTCGGACCGTGAGGGTGTCGTGTGTGAGGGACGCCGCCGTGATGACCGGGTTGGGGCGGGTCGCCAGTTTGTTGAGCAGGTAGGCGCCCGCGGGGGCGCCGGTCAGGGCCCAGAGCTGGGAGGGGAGGTCGGGGAGGCCGCCGTGGACGTCGGAGAGGAAGGACAGGACGACGTAGAGCATCGTCACGGCGTTCAGGGCCACGTACTGGAGGTCGACCAGGTCGGTGCGGCCGCTGTCGTTGGCGATGAGTTCGCGGAGCGGGCGGTGGGGTGAGGCGGGGGCCGGTTTGGCGAGGGTGCCGTGTTCCAGGCGGATGCCGACGACGGCCTTGGCGCCGATGAGGGCCGTGTACGGGCCGCCCAGGAGCGGCAGGTAGACGGTCGCCAGGGGGGACAGGGGGCCTGGGTCGGCGTTGAAGTAGTCCGTGCCGGCGCCTGTGGTGAGGCCGTGGGCGAGGACCGTCAGGAGGAGCCAGACCAGGATGACCGTCCAGGCGAGGGCCAGGGCCGTGGAGGTGGAGAGGCGGCCGTCGCGGCCGGTGATGAAGGCGGGGCTGCGGCGCAGGCGCCAGGCCAGGGGGCCCGCCAGTGAGAGCAGTAACGCGAGTGCGAGAAGTGGTGCGGTCATGTGATCTCCCCCGTGTGGTTGTCGGACAGGTCTACTCGGGGAGCGGCGGTCATGACAACTGGTGGTCCGGGAGGACGGGGAAGCGGCGGGGGGCCAGGAAGAGGAGGACCGCGAGGGCTGCCACGGCTGCGGCCGTCGCGCCCAGGAAGACGTGGTCCACCGCCGCGGCCACTGCTTGGCGGACGGGTTCGGCGGCCTCGGCCTCCATGGCTTCGGGGAGTGCCTCCAGGGTGTGGCCGCCGGTCAGGCGGGTGGTGAGCGTGGCGTTGGCCACTGCTCCGAAGAGGGCCGCGCCCAGGCTCTGGCCGACCTGGCGGCAGAAGAGGACCGAGGCCGTCGTGGTGCCGCGTTCCGCCCAGCCGACCGTGGACTGGACGCCGACGATCAGGGGGAGTTGGAACAGGCCCAGGGCCGCGCCCAGGGCGAGCATCACCAGTACCGGTTGCCACGGGCTGCCCGGGTAGGGGAGCAGGGTGAACGTGAAGAGGGCCAGGGCGGCGGCCGCGATGCCAAGGGCCGCGGTGTCGCGGAAGCCGATGCGGCGGTAGACGTGCTGGCTCAGGGCCGCGGACAGCGGCCAGCTGAGGGTCATCGCGGACATGACGAGTCCGGCGGTGACCGGGTCGAGGCCGAGGACGGTCTGGGCGTACGTGGGGACGAACGCGGTCGGGGCGACCATCAGGAGGCCCAGGGCGCCCAGGGCGAGGTTCACGGCGGCGAGGGTGCGCCGCCGCCACACCCAGCCGGGCAGGATCGGGTCGGCGGCCCGGCGTTCGACCGCGACGACCGCGGCCGCGAGGGCGGCGCCGGCGGCCAGCAGGGCGAGGGACGGCCAGGACAGCCACGGCCAGGCGACACCGCCCTGGACGAGCGCGAAGAGCAGGACGCTGCCGCAGGCGGCGATGGTGAGGGCGCCGGCCCAGTCGACGGGGGCGCGGCGCCCGGGGGCGCGGGCCGGTTCGGCGAGGTGGCGGGCGGCCAGCCAGAGGGCGAGTCCGGCGGGCGGCAGGTTGGCGAGGAAGATCCACCGCCAGTCGGCGTATCCGGCGAGGAGCCCGCCGAGGGCCGGGCCGGCGAGGGCGGAGGCGGCCCAGACGGAGGACATGCGGGCCTGGATCCTCGGGCGGTCCTTCAGCGGGTACAGGTCGGCGGCGAGGGTCTGGACGGTGCCCTGGAGGGCGCCGCCGCCGAGGCCCTGAACGATGCGGAAGGCGATCAGCGAGGCCATGTCCCAGGCGACCCCGCAGAGCAGCGAGCCGGCGAGGAACAGGGCGGTGCCGAAGAGGAGGACCGGCTTTCGGCCGTGGGTGTCGGAGAGCCGGCCGTAGACCGGGAGGGTGACGGTGATGGCGAGGAGGTAGCCGGCGAAGAGCCAGGAGAAGACGGAGAAGCCGCCGAGGTCGCCGACGATCTGCGGGACGGCGGTGGCGACCACCGAGGCGTCCAGGGCGACGAGCGCCATGGCGAGCATCAGCGCGGCGACGACGGAGGCCGGAGGGCGTCCGGCGGCCGCGGCCGGGTCGGCGGGTATGTCCCCGGCGGCGGCGTCCCCGGGGTGCCCGCCGGTGCTCTCCTGCGCGCCCACCCGGATCCTTTCACCGTGCACGTACTGGCCGGGGGACACCTTCTCACCGCGGTCCCTCCGGCGGAACCCCCGTCCCGTGTCCGCCGAAAGGTGCAGATCCCCTAGGGGACTGCTCCTTACAACGGCCCAGGGGACGTTCGTCCCGGCGGAGGAGGTGGCGCGCTGCGCGGCGTTCTTGACTGGTTCCTGGGCGGGGTGGGGTTAACCCCCCGCTGGATACGGCGAGGGGCACCAGGGCGCCCGGGCCCTTGTGCGGCCGAAACTCGACCGCACAGGCAAACGAACGAGGGGAAGCACCGTGACAACGGCTATGACCGAAACCAGGCACGGGGGTACTGGAGGCCATGCAGCCGTCGCGGCCCGGGCGCGCCAGGTCGTCAAGGCGTACGGCTCCGGTGAGACGCGGGTGGTGGCTCTCGACCACGTCGACGTGGACATCATGCGCGGCCGGTTCACGGCCATCATGGGGCCGTCCGGGTCGGGGAAGTCGACGCTGATGCACTGCCTCGCCGGGCTGGACACCGTCACCAGCGGCGAGATCCACCTGGACGACACCGAGATCACCCGGTTGAAGGACAAGAAGCTGACGCAGCTCCGGCGGGACCGGATCGGGTTCATCTTCCAGGCGTTCAATCTGCTGCCCACGTTGAACGCGTTGGAGAACATCACGCTGCCGATGGACATCGCGGGCCGGAAGCCCGATCGGGAGTGGCTGGAGCGGGTCGTGGAGACCGTGGGGCTGGCGGGGCGGCTGAAGCACCGGCCGACGGAGCTGTCCGGCGGGCAGCAGCAGCGGGTCGCCGTGGCGCGGGCGCTGGCTGCGCGGCCGCAGATCATCTTCGGTGACGAGCCGACGGGGAACCTGGACTCCCGGGCGGGGGCCGAGGTGCTGGGGTTCCTGCGGCGCTCGGTCGACGAGCTCGGCCAGACGATTGTCATGGTCACGCATGACCCGGTGGCCGCGTCGTACGCCGACCGGGTCGTCTTCCTCGCGGACGGGCGGATCGTCGACGAGATGCACGCGCCGAGCGCCGAGCAGGTCCTGGACCGGATGAAGGACTTCGACGCGCGGGGGCGTACCTCGTGAGCGCGGGTGCGGTGCTGAAGACGTCGCGGCGGAACCTCGTCGCGCACAAGGGGCGGATGCTGCTGTCGGCCGTGGCCGTGATGCTGTCCGTCGCGTTCGTCTGCGGGACGTTGGTCTTCACCGACACCATGAACACGACGTTCGACAAGCTGTTCGCCGTGACGGGTGCCGACGTCACCGTCAGCCCCAAGGCGGCACAGGACGGCGACGAGGGGCCGCGCAGCGGTCGGCCCGAGGTGCTGCCGGGGGCGGTCCTGGAGCAGGTCCGCCGGGTCGGCGGTGTGGCGGACGTGCAGGGCGGGGTGGTCTCGATGTCCGTCACGCTGGTGAACGGGAAGAACGAGAACCTCGGCTCCACCACCGGTGCTCCGACGATCGCCGCCAACTGGTCCGCCGCCGAGCTCAAGTCCATGAAGATCACCTCGGGTCGGGCGCCGGGCGGGCCGGGCGAGGTCATGGTCGACGCCGACACCGCCCGCAAGCACCGGCTGGAGCTGGGCCAGGAGCTGCGCGCCGTCACCGTGATCGGTGACGTCCGGGCGCGGATCAGCGGTATCGCCGCGTTCACCGTCACCAACCCCGGTGCGGCCGTCGTCTACTTCGACACGGCGACCGCGCAGGAGAAGCTCCTCGGTGCGCCGGGCGCGTTCACGCACCTCGCCGTGACCGCCGCGGACGGCGTCGGCGACGAGGAGCTGAAGCGGAACGTCGCCGCCGCGGTCGGTGCGGACACGTACAAGCTGCAGACCGCGAAGGAGTCCGCGGACGCCGGGCGCAAGGACGTCGCGTCGTTCCTGAACGTCATGAAGTACGTGATGCTCGGCTTCGCGGGGATCGCCTTCCTGGTCGGCATCTTCCTGATCTTCAACACGTTCTCGATGCTGGTCGCCCAGCGGACCCGCGAGATCGGTCTGATGCGGGCGATCGGCGCCGAGAGCGGGCAGGTGCTGAAGTCCGTGGTCGTCGAGGCGCTGCTGCTCGGTGTCATCGGCTCCGCGCTCGGCATCGGCGCGGGCATCGGCCTGGCCGTCGGGCTGATGGAGCTGATGGGCCGGATGGGCATGAACCTGTCCACCGATGACCTGACGGTGGTGTGGACCACACCCGTCACCGGTCTCGTCCTCGGTGTGGTCGTGACCGTCGTGTCCGCGTTCGTCCCCGCCCGCCGGGCAGGGAAGGTCTCCCCGATGGCCGCCCTCCGCGACGCCGGCACCCCCGGCGACCGCAAGGCCGGCCGGATCCGGGCCGCGGTGGGGCTCCTCCTCACCGGTGCCGGTGCCGCGGGGCTCGCCATGGCCGTCGCCGCCGACCGGGCCGCCGCCGGGTCGGCCTGGCTGGGGCTCGGCGTGGTGTTCACGCTGATCGGGTTCGTCGTCATCGGCCCGCTGCTCGCCGGGGTCGTCGTACGGGCGCTGTCCGCGCCGCTGCTGAGGCCGTTCGGTGCCGTGGGGCGGCTCGCCGAGCGGAACGCGCTGCGCAACCCGCGCCGCACCGGAGCCACCGCCGCCGCACTGATGATCGGGTTGGCGCTGGTCGCCTGCCTGTCGGTCGTCGGGTCCTCGATGGTCGCCTCCGCGACCGACGAGCTGGACCGGTCCGTCGGCGCCGACTACATCGTCCAGTCCCCGGCCGGCCAGCCGGTCGTGCCGCAGGCCGAGCAGGCGCTGCGCGCCACCGCGGGCCTCGACCACGTCACCGCCTACCGCGGCGTCCCCGCCAAGGTCACCGCCCCGGACGGCCGCACCGTGGACGAGGAGGTCAGCGTCACCGACCCCTCCTACGCCCAGGACGTGCGGCGCAAGATGACCGCGGGCGAGCACCCGCAGGCGTACGGCGCCGGGGCGATGTCGGTCGGCTCGCTCTACGCCGCCGAGTACGGGGTGAAGGTCGGGGACGAGCTGACCGTCGCGTTCACCGGCGGCAGGACCGCCCGGCTGAAGGTCGCGGCGATCACCTCCGACGACGGCAACCTCGACAAGGGCGTCATGTACGTGTCCACGGCGACCGCCGGGCAGTACGTGCCGGCGGAGAGGATGCCGAGGCCGTTCATGCTGCTGGCCAAGGCAGCCGAGGGCAAGGCGGAGCCGGCGTACGCGGCGGTCAAGGCGGCGCTCGCCCCCTATCCGCAGTACCAGGTGCTCAACCAGACCGACTACAAGGAGAACCTGAAGGACCAGGTCGGCCAGCTGCTGAACATGGTCTACGGGCTCCTCGGCCTCGCCATCGTCGTCGCCGTGCTCGGCGTCGTGAACACCCTGGCCCTCTCCGTGGTCGAGCGGACCCGCGAGATCGGCCTGATGCGCGCCATCGGCCTGTCCCGCCGCCAGCTGCGCCGCATGATCCGCCTGGAGTCGGTCGTCATCGCCCTCTTCGGCGCCCTCCTCGGCCTCGGCCTGGGCATGGGCTGGGGGGCCGCCGCCCAGCAGCTGCTGGCACTGGAGGGGCTGAAGGTGCTGGAGATCCCCTGGCCGACGATCATCGGCGTCTTCGCCGCCTCGGCCTTCGTCGGCCTGTTCGCCGCACTGGTCCCGGCCTTCCGGGCGGGGCGGATGAACGTCCTGGACGCGATCGCCGGCGACTAGCCGGCGGTCGTACGGGGGCGGCGCGGGCCCCGGAGGTCCCCGACGGGGGCGCGCCGGGGCCCGCGCCCGTGTACGGCCCCGGCGGGCAGCGTGCGGGGTGTGGCAGCGGAGGCCGGGGCCGGGGGAGCGGGCGTAGGGTGGAACCCCCGGCCCGCGCGCGTGTCGGGCCCCTCGCGCTGCCCTCTACACCGGATGGAAAGCCTCCTTCATGAGCCTGCACGGACTGCTCGACGCCGTCACCCGGGATGCCGCCCTCACCGAGGCGGTCACCGCGGCCGGGGACGGCAACCGGATGCACGTGGACCTCGTCGGCCCGCCCGCCGCACGGCCCCTCGCGATCGCCGCGCTGGCCGCCCGCACCGGGCGGACCGTCCTCGCGGTCACCGCCACCGGCCGGGAGGCCGAGGACCTCGCCGCCGCTCTGCGCTCCTTCCTGCCGCCGGACGAGGTCGCCGAGTTCCCGTCGTGGGAGACGCTGCCGCACGAGCGGCTCTCGCCGCGCAGCGACACCGTCGGCCGCCGCCTGGCCGTCCTGCGCCGGCTCGTCCACCCGAGCAAGGACGATCCGGCGGCCGGGCCCGTCTCGGTCGTGGTCGCGCCGATCCGGTCCGTGCTCCAGCCGCAGGTCAAGGGCTTGGCGGACCTGGTGCCCGTCAGTCTGCGGCGGGGCGAGAGCACCGACCTCGGCGAGGTCGTCGAGGCGCTGTCGGCGGCCGCGTACGCGCGGGTGGAACTGGTGGAGAAGCGCGGCGAGTTCGCCGTCCGCGGCGGCATCCTCGACGTGTTCCCGCCGACCGAGGAACACCCGCTGCGCATCGAGTTCTGGGGCGACGAGGTCGAGGAGGTCCGCTACTTCAAGGTCGCCGACCAGCGGTCCCTGGAGATCGCCGAGCACGGGCTGTGGGCGCCGCCCTGCCGGGAGCTGCTGCTGACGCCCGAGGTCCGCGAGCGGGCCGCGGCCCTGGCCGAGGACCACCCCGAGCTCGGCGAACTCCTCGGCAAGATCGCCGAGGGGATCGCGGTGGAGGGCATGGAGTCCCTCGCACCGGTCCTCGTCGACGACATGGAGCTCCTCGTCGACGTGCTGCCCGCCGGGTCCATGGCCGTCGTCTGCGACCCGGAGCGGGTCCGCACGCGCGCCGCGGACCTCGTCGCCACCAGCCAGGAGTTCCTCATGGCGTCGTGGGCGGCCACCGCCGGCGGCGGCGAGGCCCCGATCGACGTCGGCGCCGCCTCGCTGCGCGGCATCGCCGACGTCCGCGACCGGGCGCGCGAGCTCGGCATGATGTGGTGGTCCGTCTCGCCGTTCGCCGCCGACGAGGAGCTGTCCGCCGACACCCTCAAGCTGGGCATGCAGGCCCCGGAGGCCTACCGCGGCGACACCGCCCGCGCGCTCGCCGACACCAAGGGCTGGATCGCCGACGGCTGGCGCACCGTCTACCTGACCGAGGGCCACGGCCCCGCCGCCCGCACCGTCGAGGTGCTCTCCGGCGAGGGCATCGCGGCCCGCCTGGAGGCCGGGCTCGGCGAGCTGGCGACCGGCCTGGTCCACGTGGCGTGCGGGGCGCTCGCCACCGGCTTCGTCGACCCGGCGCTGCGGCTGGCGGTCCTGACGGAGACCGACCTGACGGGGCAGCGGACGGCCGTGAAGGACCTCGGCCGGATGCCGACGCGGCGCCGCAAGTCCATCGACCCGCTCACCCTGGAGGCGGGCGACTACATCGTCCACGAGCAGCACGGCGTGGGCCGCTACATCGAGATGGTGCAGCGCACCGTGCAGGGCGCCACCCGCGAGTACCTGCTGGTGGAGTACGCGCCCGCCAAGCGGGGCCAGCCCGGCGACCGCCTGTACATCCCGACGGACCAGCTGGAGCAGGTCACCAAGTACGTGGGCGGCGAGGCGCCGACGCTGCACCGGCTCGGCGGCGCCGACTGGACCAAGACGAAGGCCCGCGCGAAGAAGGCGGTCAAGGAGATCGCCGCCGACCTGATCAAGCTGTACAGCGCGCGGATGGCGGCGCCCGGCCACTCCTTCGGCCCCGACACGCCGTGGCAGCGGGAGCTGGAGGACGCGTTCCCGTACGCGGAGACGCCCGACCAGCTGACGACGATCGCCGAGGTCAAGGAGGACATGGAGAAGTCCGTCCCCATGGACCGGCTGGTGTGCGGCGACGTCGGCTACGGCAAGACCGAGATCGCGGTGCGTGCGGCGTTCAAGGCGGTGCAGGACGGCAAGCAGGTCGCCGTGCTCGTCCCGACCACGCTGCTGGTGCAGCAGCACTTCGGCACGTTCTCCGAGCGGTACAGCCAGTTCCCGGTGAACGTGCGGGCGCTGTCGCGGTTCCAGAGCGACACCGAGGCCAAGGCCACCCTGGAGGGCCTGAAGGACGGCTCGGTGGACGTGGTGATCGGCACGCACCGGCTGTTCTCGCAGGAGACGAAGTTCAAGGACCTGGGCCTGGTCATCGTCGACGAGGAGCAGCGGTTCGGCGTCGAGCACAAGGAGCAGCTGAAGAAGCTGCGGGCCAACGTGGACGTGCTGACGATGTCGGCGACGCCGATCCCGCGCACCCTGGAGATGGCGGTGACGGGCATCCGCGAGATGTCGACGATCACGACGCCGCCGGAGGAGCGGCACCCGGTGCTGACGTTCGTCGGCCCGTACGAGGAGAAGCAGATCGGGGCGGCGATCCGGCGGGAGCTGCTGCGCGAAGGGCAGTGCTTCTACATCCACAACCGGGTCGAGTCGATCGACCGGGCGGCGGCGCGGCTGCGGGAGATCGTGCCGGAGGCGCGGATCGCCACGGCGCACGGGCAGATGTCGGAGCAGGCCCTCGAACAGGTCGTGGTGGACTTCTGGGAGAAGAAGTTCGACGTGCTCGTCTCGACGACGATCGTCGAGTCCGGGATCGACATCTCGAACGCCAACACCCTGATCGTGGAGCGCGGCGACAACTTCGGCCTGTCGCAGCTGCACCAGCTGCGCGGCCGGGTCGGGCGCGGCCGGGAGCGGGGGTACGCGTACTTCCTGTACCCGCCGGAGAAGCCGCTGACGGAGACGGCGCACGAGCGGCTCGCGACGATCGCCCAGCACACGGAGATGGGCGCCGGCATGTACGTGGCGATGAAGGACCTGGAGATCCGCGGTGCGGGCAACCTGCTCGGCGGGGAGCAGTCCGGGCACATCGCGGGCGTCGGCTTCGACCTGTACATCCGGATGGTCGGCGAGGCGGTGGCCGACTACCGGGCGGCCGTCGAGGGCGGGGCGGAGGAGGAGCCGCCGCTGGAGGTGAAGATCGAGCTTCCGGTCGACGCGCACGTCCCGCACGACTACGCGCCGGGGGAGCGGCTGCGCCTGCAGGCGTACCGGGCGATCGCCTCGGTGAACTCCGAGGAGGACGTCAAGGCGGTGCGGGAGGAGCTGACCGACCGCTACGGCAAGCTGCCGGAGCCGGTGGAGAACCTGCTGCTGGTGGCGGGTCTGCGGATGCTGGCGCGGGCCTGCGGGGTCGGCGACATCACCCTCCAGGGGCCGAACGTGCGGTTCGGGCCGGTGGAGCTGCGGGAGTCGCAGGAGCTGCGGCTGAAGCGGCTCTACCCGGGGTCGGTGCTGAAGCCGGCGGCGTCGCAGGTGCTGGTGCCGCGGCCGAAGACGGCGCGGGTGGGCGGGAAGCCGCTGGTCGGCCGGGAACTCCTGGCCTGGACCGGCGAGTTCCTGACGACGGTCCTGGGCTCCTGACCGCCGGCCGGCGGCCGGGTCCCCCTGGCGGGCTCCCGGCCGCGGCCGTTCTCGGCAGCGCCGCCGGCGCCTCGCCGCATCATGGTTGTTCCCCCCCCTGGGAGTGTGGTCGGAGGGACGAGGCCGGCCCGGTGTTCCGGTCCGGCCGGCGGTCGGTGCGGCCCCTCGGCGGGGGCGCGGGGCCGGGCGGTGTGCAGCGAGGCTGCAACGGTTGCGCGCATCCCCTCACTGGCGGCCGGAAACGCTGTATACCCTCAGACCTGAACTTGTCGACACGGTCCGTCAGGAGCAGCGATGCACGGCCCCGGCCTCCCGCCGCAGCAGCCCCAGCCCAGTTCCGGGGGTGTGGTGGCGTTGCGCGTGCTGTTCGCCCTGCTGCCCGTCCTCAGCTGCGGCTTCCTGGGATGGGCCACGATGCTGCGGCTCGCGATCGTGACCCGCAAGTCCGCCGACTGGATCCTCCTCGCCGTCAACTTCGGGCTCACCGTCGGCTGGCTCGCGCTGATCGGCGCGGACCCGACGCCGAACACCGACGGCTGGCAGGGCAACACCGGCGCCTTCGGCACGATCCTCACCGGTGTCGCCACCTGCATCTACTTCCTCGTCGCCGACATCCGGCACTACGAGGCCAAGGCCGCGGCCCGCTCCGCCGCCTGGTACCCGCCGCAGCCCGCCGCCCCGTACGTGCCCCCGCAGCAGGCGGCCGGGCCGGCGTACGGCTACCCGCAGCCGCACCAGCCGGTGCACCACACGCCGACCCCGGTGCCGCGCCCGGCGCAGCCCGGGCCCGGCCCCGCCACCCCGCCGCGCATCGGGCAGGTCCGCGCCGAGCTCGACGAGCTGAGCGAGCTGCTGCGCAAGGAGACCCCGCACCCGAACCGGCCCCCGGCCGACGGTGAGGGCACGGGCCGGTGACGGACGACGGCCGGATCATCGGCGAGCGCTACCGCCTGGCCTCGCTGCTCGGCCAGGGCGGCATGGGCCAGGTGTGGACGGCGTACGACCAGCGCCTGGACCGGCGCGTCGCGGTCAAGCTGCTGCGCCCGGACAAGGTGGCCGGGCCGGGCTCGGTCGCCGAGGAGCTCAGGCGCCGCTTCGTGCGCGAGTGCCGGGTGACGGCGCAGGTGGACCACCCGGGCCTGGTCACGGTCCACGACGCGGGCAGCGACGGCGACGAGCTGTTCCTGGTCATGGGCTACGTCGAGGGCGAGAACCTGGCCGACCACCTGGCCTCGCACGACCCGTACCCGTGGCCGTGGGCGGTGTCGGTGGTCGCGCAGCTGTGCGGGGTGCTGTCCGCGGTGCACGCGGTGCCGATCGTGCACCGCGACCTCAAGCCGCGGAACGTGATGGTCCGCCCGGACGGCACCGTGCTCGTCCTCGACCTCGGTGTCGCCTCGGTGATGGACACCGACACCACCCGCCTCACCAGCACCGGCACGCCGATCGGCAGCCCGGCGTACATGGCGCCCGAGCAGGCGATGGGCGGCGCGGTCGGCCCGTACACCGACCTGTACGCGCTCGGCGTGCTCCTCTACGAACTGCTCAGCGGGAACGTGCCCTTCGCCGGCTCCACCGCGCTCGGCGTGCTCCACCGCCACCTGTACGAGCCGCCGGTGCCCGTGCGCCGGACCCGCCCGGAGATCCCCCACCAGCTGGAGGCGGTACTGCTCCACATGCTGGCCAAGGACCCGCAGGACCGGCCCGCCTCCGCGCAGGCCGTGTACGAGGCCCTCGCGCCGCTGCTGCCCAAGCAGGGCGCGCCGGCGGCGTCCCTGGACCCGAGCCGCCCGTTCCTGCGGCCGCACGCGCCGTGGCCGGACCGGAGCACGGCGATCCCGCCGCAGCCGACGGCCCCGCCGCGGCCGGACATCGGGGCCGCCGTCGACGAGGCGCGCAGCCTGCTCGACCAGGGCCGCCTGACGCAGGCCGTGGACATCCTCGGCGGGATCCTCCCGGCCGCGGCCGCCCAGCACGGTGAGCACTCGCCGGTGGTGCGGTCGCTGCGCAAGCAGTACGCGGCCACGCTGATGGACGACGGCCAGTACCGCCGGGCCCTGCCCGAACTGCGCCGCCTGGCAGACGAGTTCCCCGCCGGCGACCCGCAGTCGCTGCGGTTCCGCTACGACGCCGCGCAGTGCCTGGAGCAGCTGGGCGAGCCGGCGGCGGCGCTGGCGGAGTACCGGTCGCTGCTGCCGCTGTTCGAGAACCACTACGCCAACCCGGACCCGGGGCTGCCGCTCGAGGTGCGGCGGCGGATCGGACACCTGCTGCTGTCGCTGGGCGACCGGCCCGCCGCGCACGACACCCTGGCCCGGCTGCTGTTCGACGCGGAGCGCGTGCACGGCCCCGGGCACCCCTTCTCCGCGGAGGTCCGGCGCACCCTGGAGTGGCTGACCCGGGTCCGCTGACCGCGCGCCGCCCCGGCCGGGGCGGCGGGACGGCGGGGGCTGGTGGCG
>NZ_RPSE01000167.1:0-12146 GCF_003949955.1 Streptomyces sp. WAC05292 | reverse complement strand
ATGCGCATCGTCGGGGGCGAGGCGAGCTCCGACGGCCGGTGCGGTTCGAAGCCGCTGCCCTCCGGCAGCGCGGGGACGGGCGAGGCCGGGGCCGCGCTCTGCGTGTACCAGGCGGGCGGCGTGTAGTCGATGGTGAACTCGCCCGTCACCTCGGGCTCCGCGTCGGACTGATCGTCCGTCGGGACGTCCCACGCCCCGCCGCGCCTCTCGTTCCGATCGCCGCTCACTCGTCCTCCTGGTCTGTCGAACACCGGTCCGGCGCCGCTCGGCGCCACGCCCACGCCCAGCCTAATCGGGCGCCGACGCCGGTGTCCGCCCCCGCCGGGCGACGCCCCCGCGGCCGGGGCGCCCCGCCCGCGCCGGCAGCCGCGTACCGTGCCCGCTCCTGCGGCGCGTCCTCCCGGCGGGGCCCCTTGAGCCCGTGTCACCCCGCCGTCCGTCCGGGGGCGGCGTACGCGGGCCCGGACGGGCCGTCAGTCGATGCGGCGGCAGGGCCCCAGGAGGGAGGACTCCTGCTCCGTGCCCTGCGTCATGACGAACTGCCGGTCCCGCGGCGTGCACCACAGCGTCACGCCGTCGCCCAGCGTCGGCAGCGACTCCACCGTCTGCCGGGGCAGCCCCATCAGGCGGCCGATCTGCTCCGCCTCGTCAGGGGAGACCCGCTGGACGCCGACGAGCGCCGAGTTCTGCAGCAGCCGCGGTGCCGTCGGGCTCAGGTACGGCAGCAGCGTCACCACGGACTGCCAGGGGCCCGCCACCACGCGCCCGCGCGGCGGCCGCATCCCGCAGTCGCGGATCACCAGCACCGGGCTCCCCGCGGAGGCACCCTGCGGCGGCACCCGGCCCACGTCGTGCAGCGTCACGCACTGCTGCCCGCCGCCGGCCGCCTGCGCCAGCCCCGCCCACACCTGGGCGCGGCCGGTCTCCACCGCGACGCGGGCCCCGGTGGCCGCGGCGCGCAGCGCGAGCACCTGGGCCGTCCACAGGCCGCCGATCAGCGTCACCTCGTACGGGGTGGGCCGGTTGATGCCGAGCACCGCGGGCCTGCCGTGGGCGTCGACGCCGATGACGACGCCGTCGTCGCCGACCGGCAGGGCCAGCGCGTCGAGGTCCGCCACCGGCACGGTGTGCCGTTCGCGGCGCGGGCCGATCAGCCCGAAGCCGCCCCTGGCCGTGCTCTTCATCGCGCGCCTCCCAGCGGCAGCGAGGCCAGCAGCCCCGGCACCTGTTCGCGGTCGAGCCGGACGAGGCCGGTGCGCACGCCGCGGGCGGTGCGCTCCAGCTCCCGGCGGGCGGCGACCAGTTCCTCGTCGCTGCGGCCCGTCACCCGTACGTGGCCGGTCAGGGTGACGCTCTGCCGCTCGCCGGGTGCCATCGTCAGGCTGAAGTTCGTCGCCAGCGCCTGCAGGGAGGTCAGCAGCGCCACGAACTGCGGCAGGGACGCCGTCCCCGAGCCGCCGAGCTGCGGCCAGCGGCCGATCCAGTAGGTGGTGTGGCGCCGGTCGTCGCAGCGCCAGGTGCGGGCCGTCTCCTCGGTGCGCCGGCCGGCGCTCGCCGAGCGGCCCGCCTGCGTGATCGCCCGCGGGTTGGCGCAGGAGGAGGTGGCAAGGGCCGCCGTCAGCTCCTGCTCGGTGAGCACGGTCGCCCGGAACCCGGCCCCCGCGAGCCGGCTCGCCAGCTGGTCGGCCGCGCGGACCACGCAGCGCTGCGCGCCGGCGAGCCCGCCGCCGCGGGCGGCGACCGCCTCGGGGCACAGTTCCGGGTCGAGCTTGAGCGCGATCCACGTGAGCCGTACCGCGGGGGTGCCCGTCCGGGCCTGGAGCGGTGCGTAGTTGCGGGTGGCGGTCGACTGCGCCGGCAGGTGCGGGGCGGGGGCGGGCTGGGTGTGCTGCACGAGCTGCGCCGACTCCAGCCGGATGCCGTCCACGTCGAGGACGTCCCGGACGAGCGCGAGCGGCAGCGGCCGCTCGCCGCGGTCGGGGCGCAGCGCGGTGGCGTCGGTGTCGACCTGGACGACGGCGGTCAGGAACGTCCCGTCGCCGACCATGCCGACGGGCCGCCGGTCGCGGTCGCTGAACGTCATGGTCCGCAGTGCCGGGTCGGCCTCGACGAGCGGGGCGAGGCCCGGCTCGGTGCCCGCGGGCACCGTGAACGCCGCGGCGCGCCGGCGCCGGGCGCGCAGGGCGAGCGCGCTGCCGATCCACTCGGGCAGGGAGCGCTGGTGGCGGCGTACGAGGGCCAGCACGGCCAGGACCAGGGCGAGGACGCCCGCGGGCACCAGCAGCAGGGGTTCGACGACCCAGGCCACCAGCAGCGCGGCAGCCGCCACTTGGAGCAGGACGAGCTGTTGCAATCGGAACGGGCCGAAACGCCCCGGGGTCGACTGCGGATACGGCGTCACCCCGCTGCGTGCGGGTGCCGGAGCGCCCGTCTGCGGCTGCGTCGCGGTGGCCATCAGTGGCCCACCTCCCCTTTCCGGGCCGAGACCCCCGTGAGTGCCGGAGCCGCGCGCTGCCCGCCGCATGCCTCCGGAACCTCCTCAATCCACCCCAACAGGCCCTGTTTACCCCGGTGCGGAAGGCGCTGAGCGGCTGCCTCACCCTACCCGGCCCCTGCGTGTCCTCGGTCAAGAGGCATAGTAGGTCCCCGGTCCGACCATCAAGGCCCGGGGACCGCAGTCGCCGACCGGGCCGTTCGGGGAGAAGCAGACGGTCATGGCATCACGGCGTGATGAACTCAACGCGTACACCTTTGCGAAGCGGCGGACGGTGGCCGCGTTCCTGCAGCCGTCCGCGACGGGCTCCGAGGAAGGCGCCCCCCGTCCGCTGCGGGCGGTCGTGCCCGGCCTGATCGCGGGAGCCGTCGTCCTCGCCGGGTTCGGCGCCTGGGGCATGTTCAAACCGCAGGCGCCGAAGGGCTGGGACGAGCCGGGTACGAAGGTCCTGGTCGGCAAGCAGTCCACGACCCGGTACGTGGTGCTGAAGACGAAGGTGAACGGCAAGGACCAGACCCGCCTGCACCCGGTGCTGAACCTGGCCTCGGCCCGACTCCTGCTCGACCCGCAGAAGTTCAAGGTCCTCCAGGTCGACGACAAGGTCCTGGACGCGGGCAGGCCGCCCCGCGGCCCGATCATCGGCATCCCCTACGCCCCCGACCGGCTCCCGTCGCCGAAGGACGCGGGCAAGGCCAAGCGGTGGGCGGTCTGCCAGGCGCCCGGCGGCAACGGCAAGAGCGTCCAGACGGCGACCTTCGTCCTCGCCGACCGCGAGGCCGGGATCACGGACGACGAGCGCCGGCTGACGGACACGCAGATGCTGTACGTGCAGAGCACCGGCGGGTCCAAGGAGCGCTACCTGGTCGACGCGGCGGGCACCAAGTACAAGTTCCCCGAGGGCACGGCCGACGCGGCCAAGATGACGAACGCCCTGGTCGGTACGACGGGAGGCAGCCCGCAACAGGTCTCCGAGCAGTGGCTGGCCACCCTGAACTCCGGTGACGACCTGGCCTTCCCGCAGCTGCCCGCCCCGGCCGGCACGAAGGCCGACGTACCGGGCCTCGGCACCGCCGACAACAAGGTCGGCATGGTGCTGCGGGCGCAGACCGGCTCCGGTGCGCAGCACTACGTCGTGCTGCCGGGGAAGGTGGCCCCCGTCTCCGACTTCACCGCGTGGCTGCTCATCTCGGCGCCCGCGACCGACACCCTGAACATGCACGGCAAGCCCCGCGAGGTCGACCTGCAGTCCCTGAACCCCGACCCGGGGGTCTTCAAGGGCGAGACCCGCTGGCCGCAGAAGAAGACCGGCCGGATCAACCAGGCGGGCTCCGGCCAGGGCGCCGCCCGCGACACCGTGTGCAACGTGCTGCGGTCGGTCGACGGCCAGGGCGGGCAGACGCTGAGCACCTGGGCCGGCACCGGCTTCCCCGTCGACATCACCGCCAGCGGCACCAGCGCCTACGTCACCCCCGGCTCGGGCCTGCTGTACACGCAGGTGCAGGGCAAGCAGACGACGGCGGGCGGCTCCACGTTCCTGGTCACCGACACCGGGCTGCGCTACGCCGTCCAGGCCAACGGCGACAGCGACGCCGAGAAATCCAAGATCGGCGCGGCGGACCCGCAGGCGCAGGGCGGCGCCGCGGAAGGACGCCCCGAGGCCAGCCAGGCGCAGATCCGGCTCGGCTACGGCGGCGTGGTGCCGGCGATGGTGCCCATCGCGTGGTCCGAGTTCCTCTCGAAGGGGCCCCGCCTGGACACCAACTCCGCCCGCCAGCCCCAGGGTTCGTGAGGAGGCCGCCCATGACCGCCCACCCGTACCGGCGCAGCGCCCGGCTCGCCCCCGCCCTCGCACTGGCCGGCCTGTGCTGCGCGGCGGGCCCCGCCGCGGCCGCCGACGCCCCGCCCCCCGCCGTGTCCGCACCCGTACTGGGTCTGGCCGGGGCGGGGGAGTGCACGTTCCCGATGAAGAAGCAGATCGCCGACCGGCCCTGGGCCCTGCAGCGGCTGCTGCTCGACGAGCTGTGGGCCCACACCAAGGGCAAGGACAAGGACGGCAGGCCGGTCCGGGTCGCCGTCATCGACACCGGCGTCGACCGGGTCAACCCGCAGCTCGCGGGGGCGCTCGACGTCGGCGCCGGCAAGGACTTCCTCGACCCCAAGGGTGACGGGACGGCCGACACCGTCGGCCACGGCACCAAGGTGGCCGGGCTGATCGCCGCCCGCCCGCAGGGCGGCACCGGCTTCGTCGGCCTCGCCCCCGAATCGGTCGTCATCCCGATCCGGCAGAACGACGGGCAGGGCAAGGGCAACGCCCTGTCCCTCGCGCAGGCCATCGACCACGCCGTCGCCAAGGGCGCGCACGTGGTCAACATCTCCCAGGACACCGACGCCGCCCTGGCCGCCGACTCCGAGCTGGCCAAGGCGGTACAGCGGGCCCTCGACGCGAAGGTCGTCGTCGTCGCCTCGGCCGGCAACGACGGCATGAGCGGCGAGAAGCGCAAGACCTACCCCGCGGCCTTCCCCGGCGTCCTCGCGGTCGCCTCCTCGGACCGCAACAACGAGCGCGCCGCGTTCTCCCAGCCCGGCGACTTCGTCGGCGTCGCCGCTCCGGGCGTCGACATGGTCTCCACCGTCCCCGGCTTCGGCCAGTGCATCGACAACGGAACGAGCTTCTCCGCACCGTACGTCGCGGGCGTGGCCGCGCTCCTGAAGGCCAAGCACCCGGACTGGACCCCGCAGGAGATCGTCTGGCAGATCCAGGGCACGGCCGAACGGACCGTCAAGGGTCGTGACGACTACGTCGGTTGGGGTGTGGTCGACCCGGTGCGCGCCCTGACCCAGGACCACGAGCGCCCCAAGGCGCCCGTACCGGATCCGGGGCCCCCGCCGGCGGCCGCGCCGCAGGCCGCGGCACTGCACCTGACGGAGACGGCGCAGGAGCGCCAGGAGCGCCTCGGCACGTACGCTCTGGGCATCGGCGCGGTGCTGGTCGCCGTGACCGCGGCGACGGCGACCGTCGTGCGCGACGCCCGCAGGCGCCGGCGCCGTTTGCAGTGAACGGTCACAGTTCATCGACAGAAGCAGGCCACCGGTGTTGGGGCTGTGACATGAACTGGCTAGAGTGACACCAGGCTTCACGACTGTGATCGGGGGATCGCGTGAGGCGGAGGGGGATTCCCGGGGCGCGCGGCTCGTATCCGCGCCCGGCTCCCCTGCTCCGCCGCCGCGCAGTCCGCCGGTTCTGCCGGCGAATTGAGAAGTGAGGAGCTTCGGATGAGCAACAATTTCGGTCTTGCAGACGATCCGATCGTCCAGGCGAAGAACAAGATCCAGACGACGGCCACCGCCGTCACCAAGCAGGCCCGTGAACTGGCCGACATCCTCGCCACGGTGAGCGCCGGCTGGACCGGTGTCGGTGCGTCCGGGTTCGTCTCCGCCCAGACGGTCGTCAACGAGGACCACGACGAGATCCGCCGCCTCCTCGGCATCCTGCACAACGCGGTCGCCCAGACCAAGAACCTCAGCAACGCGCAGGACGACGACGTGCGCGCCGCGTTCAAGGCCGTCCAGGCGTCCGCCGGCAACACTTCGGGCCTCAACGGCGTCTGACCGCCTCGTCGTCCCCACCAGCTCAAGCCCACCGCGAAGGAGAACACCATGGCGTCCAACGACGGGGCAACCCGGGTACGGTACGAGAGCGTCCAGGAGATGGCCAACCGCATCCGGACCGTCTCCAAGAACATCGTCGACGACCTGGCGGAGATGGACCAGGCCCTCAAGGTCGTCACCGACACCTGGGACGGTGAGGCCCACAAGGAGTACGTCACGCTCCAGGGCAAGTACAAGCAGAAGGCCGACCACATGAAGGACCAGCTGGAGAAGGTCGCCCAGCTGATCGAGCGCGGCAAGGGCGACTACCGCGCCACCGACGTGAAGGCCTCGCGCCTGTTCACCGAGGCCTACTGAGCCTCCTGAGCCGCCCGGCCCGCTCGCGGGCCACCCGGCTCCCGATCACACGGAAGGGGCGCGCCCGCTGCGGGCGCGCCCCTTCCGCGCGTGCCGGCGGCACCGGCCTTCCCGGCTGGTGTCAGTGCGGCCCCCGGTCGAGGTCGAACTCCCCGTCCCGGGCGCCGAGTACGAAGGCCTCCCACTCGGCCGCGGTGTAGCGCAGCACGGTGTCCCGGTCGAGGGAGGACCGCATCGCCACCGCGCCCTCGGGGAGCCGGGCGATCTCGACCCGCTCCTCGTCCGGGCTGGTCCCGGGCGGCCCCTCCCACTCGACGCCGCTGATGTCGAGCGCGTACAGCTCGTCCTTCTCCTGCTGGGTGCCCATTGCGCGGCCTTTCCGTCGGCTCCTCGGCCATCTTCCGCTGCCGATTATCGGTGCCCGCGGCGGCCCCCGGGACCCTTTCCGGCCGATCTTCCCCCGCCGAGGCCGCGACGCCGGGGCGACGCCGGGGCCGCGACGCGCCGGAGCCGGGCCCCGCAGGTGCGGAACCCGGCCCCGGCACACGCGGCGCTACGCCTCCGGCATCCGCCCCAGCTGCACCAGCGAGGTGCCGCGCCTGCGGGAGGAGAAGTACGCCCGGCCCGGCGGCATCGGCCGCGGCCGCACGTTCCCGACCAGGTCGCCCTCGGACGGGTCGCCCGACAGGACGACGCCCTGCGCGCCCAGCTCCTTGATGCGCTGCATGAACGGCTCGTACAGCGAGCGGGAGGCGCCCGCCGAGTTCCGCGCGATGATGAAGCGCACACCCGTGTCGCGGGCGAAGGGCAGGTAGTCCACGAGCGGGGCGAGCGGGTTGCCCTGGCTGGTGGCCACGAGGTCGAAGTCGTCGATGATGATGAACACGTCGGGCCCGGTCCACCAGCTGCGGTCCCGCAGCTGCTGCGGGGTGACGTCGTCCGGCGGCTGCCGCCGCGAGAACACCCCGGCCAGCGCCTCCATGTGCATCTGGAGGGAGCCCGCCATCGGCGCGTACTCCAGCAGGTGCTCCTCCGGCAGCGCCCCCAGCAGGGTGCGCCGGTAGTCGCCGACGACGAGCCGCGCCTGGTCCGGGGTGTACCGCTGGGCGATCTGCTGCGCGATGAGCCGCAGCAGGTTCGTCTTGCCCGACTCGCTCTCGCCGAAGACGAGGAGGAACGGGTCGGTCTCGAAGTCGACGAACACCGGCTCCAGGGCCGTCTCGTCGATGCCGATCGCGACCCCGCGCCCGGGGAACTCCGCGCCGCCCGGCAGCTGGTCCGCGTGCAGCAGCCGCGGCAGCAGCCGCACGCCCGGCGCGGCCTGGCCGGCCCAGTGCTGCTTGACCGCGGAGACGAAGGCCGCCGTGGCGTCCGAGAGGGTCTCCGGGTCGTGCGAGCCGTCGATCCGCGGCAGCGCGGCCAGGAAGTGCAGCTTCTCCGGGACCTGGCCGCGCCCCGGCATCCCCGTCGGCACGTTCGCGGCGACCTTGCGGTCGAACTCGGAGTCCATGACGTCGCCGAGCCGCAGCTCCAGCCGGCCCAGCATCTGGTCCTTCAGCGCGGCCCGCACCTCCATGTAGCGGGCCGCGGTGATCACGACGTGGATGCCGTAGCCCAGGCCGCGCGAGGCGATGTCCGTGACCACCTGCTCCAGGCCCTCGTACTCCCCGCGGAAGCCGCCCCAGCCGTCGATGACGAGGAAGACGTCACCCCACGGCTCGCCGGGCAGCTCGCCCGCGGCCCGCTTGCGCCGGTAGGTGCCGATCGAGTCGATGCCGTGCGCGCGGAAGAACTCCTCCCGGCGGTTGAGGATCCCGCCGACCTCGGCGACCGTGCGGCGCACCCGCTCCGGGTCCAGGCGCGAGGCGATCCCGCCGACGTGCGGCAGCTCCGCCACCGCCGACATGCCGCCGCCGCCGAAGTCGAGGCCGTAGAACTGCACCTCGCGCGGCGTGTGCGTCAGCGCGAACGAGGAGATGAGCGTCCGCATCAGGGTCGACTTGCCCGACTGCGGGCCGCCGACGACCATCATGTGGCCCGCCGCACCCGAGAAGTCCCGGTACAGCACCTCGCGCCGCTGCTCGAACGGCTTGTCGATCAGGCCGAGCGGCACGACGAGTCCGCCGGGCCGCGTGTACCCGTCCGCGTGCAGGCCCCGCTCCGCCGACGGCGCGAGCGCCGGCAGCAGCTGGTCCAGCGGCGGGGCCTGGTCGAGCGGCGGCAGCCACACCTGGTGGGCCGGCACGCCCTGCCCCTCCAGCCGGCTCACGATCACGTCCAGCACCGTGTCGGCGAGGGCGTCGTCCTCCCGCTCCGGCTGCTCCGCCAGGTACGCCGGGTCCGGCGCCGCGTACACCACCGGCACCGGGGCCGCCGTGAACAGCGCGGGCCGCCGCTCCACCGGGAACCGGCCCACCGACAGGTCGGGCCCGCCCGAGCGGTAGGTGCCCGAGACGTACGCCGCCTTGAACCGCACCATCTCGTCGGTGCCGAACTTCAGGTAGCCCGAACCGGGCACCGACGGCAGGTGGTAGGCGTCCGGCACGCCGATCGCCGTGCGCGACTCCGCCGCCGAGAAGGTGCGCAGGCCGATGCGGTACGACAGGTACGTGTCCAGCCCGCGCAGCTTGCCCTCCTCCAGGCGCTGCGAGGCCAGCAGCAGGTGCACGCCCAGCGAACGGCCGATGCGGCCGATCTGGATGAACATGTCGATGAAGTCCGGCTTCGCCGTCAGCAGCTCGCTGAACTCGTCGATGACCAGCACCAGCGAGGCCAGCGGCTCCAGCGGGGCGCCCGCCGCGCGCGCCTTCTCGTAGTCGTGGATGTTGGCGTAGTTGCCGGCCGCGCGCAGCAGCTCCTGGCGGCGCTGCAGCTCGCCGCGGATCGAGTCGCCCATGCGGTCGACGAGGGTCAGGTCGTCCGCCAGGTTGGTGATGACCGCCGCCACGTGCGGCATCTGGCCCATGCCGGTGAACGTGGCACCGCCCTTGAAGTCCGCGAGGACGAAGTTCAGCGTCTCCGACGTGTGCGTGACCGCCAGGCCCAGCACCAGCGTGCGCAGCAGCTCCGACTTGCCGGAACCGGTCGCGCCGACGCACAGGCCGTGCGGGCCCATGCCCTCCTGCGCGGCCTCCTTCAGGTCCAGCATGACGGGCGCGCCGTCCTCGCCGACGCCGATCGGCACGCGCAGCCGCTCGCCGGCCGACCGCGGCCGCCAGGTCCGCGCCACGTCGATGGAGGCGGCGTCGCCCAGGTTCAGCAGGTCGGTGAAGTCCAGGTTCGCCAGCAGCGGTTCGTCGTCGTCCCCGCCGCCCGTGCGCATCGGGGCCAGCTGCCGGGCCAGCGCCTCCGCCGCCGGCAGCGACAGGGTGTCGGGGACGCCCTCGTAGGCGATGCCGCCGCCCGACTCCAGCCGGAGCCTGCCCGGCCGGACCACCACCGACAGCCCGCCGCGCGGCTCGTCCAGCTCGCCCGCGACGACCTCGACGATGGTGACGCCCTGGAGGCCCTCGGGCGCGGCGAACGCGGAGTCCGGCGGGACGAGCCCGCCGCGGGAGTCGGCGTCGAGGACGATGACCAGGTGCGGCTGGTCCAGTACGGGGGAGACGTCCCGGCTGAACCGCGGCCGGCCCTCCAGCCGCGGCGCCAGCAGCTGCTCGACCTCGGTGATGTCGTCGCCGAACAGCCGCTTGCTGCCCGCCCCGTCGACCTGACCGGGGACCTGGGTGTGCGGCAGCCACTTCACCCAGTCCCACGCCTCGACGGCGCCCGGCGCGGCCACCACGGCCACCACCATGTCGTCCGGGGAGTGCAGCGTCGCCAGCTGCGCCACCATCGCCCGCGCCGTGCTGCGCGCCGACTCGGGCTCGCCGGACACCGTCACGTGGTAGAACGCCCGCATCGAGACCGCCACCGGCAGCCCGTCCAGCGAGGAGTGCACCTTCAGGAAGCGCTGCATCGCGCCCGCCGTCAGCGGCTCCAGCTCGTCCACCGGCGCCGTCTCCGGGGCGATCAGCGGCGTCGCCAGGCGCTGCGCGCCCAGCCCCAGCCGGGCCTGCGCGAAGTCCTCGTCGCCGACGCGCCGCTCCCACAGCCGCGAGCCCTCGGCGACCACCGACCACAACTGCTCGGGCGCCGGGTGCAGGTAGAGCTGCGCGTCGCGCTGCAGCCGCCCGGTGCGCCGCACCTGACGGCGCGTCTGCGCCAGGTACTTCAGGTAGTCGCGCCGGACATCGGCCATTTGCCCCTGCGTACCGCGCCGGTGGCGCACCAGCTGGGCCACCACCATGGCCACCGTCGACACCAGCATCAGCACGCCCATGATGCGCATGAACGGCGCGGCGCCCGGCATGAAGAAGAAGACGACGGACGAGCCCATGCCGAGCATCGGCAGGAGCTGCATCAGCATGCCCTCCTGCTGCCCCCGGGGGAGCTCCGGCGGAGCCTCCAGCCTCAGCTCGTCCGAGGGGACTTCGGGCGGCAGGGACCGCGGCGGGCGTTTGACGACGATCTGACTCACCGGAGCATCAATCCCTCGAAAACGGACGGGACGCTGCTGCCGGCGCCCCAAGTCCCGGGCACGAAGGGGCTCTCCCCCGCGCGACGGTGATCCTACTTGCCGACTGTCGTACGCACTCCCGGTAGGGTGGCCCGCGCAGTATGCGCATCCGCGAATCCGAGAGGGCAGCGGATCGCTCCCGCTCCGCCAACCAGGGGGTCCCACAGGTGAGTACGGCCGCAACGACGGGCTTCTGCAGGGTCACCGTCGTGGCTCCCGACAGCCGCATCGACGTCGCCCTCCCCGAGGACATAGCCGTCGCCGACGTCTACCCGGAGCTGCTGCGCCTCACCGGCCAGACGCAGCCCGTCGGCGCCCCCACCGGCTTCCACCTCGTCCGCCGCGACGGCACCGTCCTCGACGGCGCCCGCACCCTCGCCGCCCAGCAGGTCCTCGACGGCGAGGTGCTGAGCCTGCGCCCCTTCGCCGAGTCGCTGCCGCCCGCCGTCTTCGACGACGTCTCCGACGCCGTCGCCTCGGCCGTCGTGCGCGACCGCCACCGCTGGCACGACGACATGCTGCGCGGCGCGGGCCTCGCCGGCGCCGCCGTCCTGCTCGTCCTGCTCGGCTTCGTCCTCTGGTACGCCGACCCGGTCCGCCACGACATGCACGGCCTGCCCGGCATCATCGCCGGCGCCGCCGGACTCCTGCTGACCGCCGCCGCCGGCGTCCGCGCCCGGGTCTACGGCGACCGCGGCTCCGCCGTCGCCCTCGGCCTCGGCGCCCTGCCGCACCTGCTGATCGCCGGCTCCGGCATCATCGCCCCCGCCGCCGGCCAGGGCCCCGGGCGCCTGCAGTTCCTGCTCGGCTGCGTCTGCGTCCTCGTCGCCTCCGTCGCCCTGGTCGCCCTCACGCCCAACGGCGACGCCCCCTTCGTCGCGGCGACCTTCCTCGCCGCCACCGGGACCCTCGCCACCTTCGCCGCCATCCTCGCCGAAGCCTCGGCCACCGCCACCGCCGCCGTCTGCGCGCCCGTCGCCATCGGACTCGTCGCCTTCCTGCCCGGCCTCTCCGCCCGCTTCGCCCGCCTGCCCGTGGGCTACGCCGCCCCGCAGAGCGCCGTCGAGGACTACGAGAGCCCCGACCGCCACGACACCGAGCCGTACGGCGACCCCGCCGGCCCCGAGC
>NZ_RPSE01000166.1:0-12224 GCF_003949955.1 Streptomyces sp. WAC05292 | reverse complement strand
TGACGACGACGACCCGCCCCCGCAGGGACGACCTTCCACCACCCACCTGCA
Organism: Streptomyces sp. WAC05292; assembly: GCF_003949955.1. Classification (NCBI taxonomy): domain Bacteria; kingdom Bacillati; phylum Actinomycetota; class Actinomycetes; order Kitasatosporales; family Streptomycetaceae; genus Streptomyces; species Streptomyces sp. WAC05292. The sequence goes on along the minus strand of NZ_RPSE01000166.1, from coordinate 12,173 downwards.
CCACCTCCGGCATGCCGGAGGTGGTGCAGGTGGGTGGTGGAAGGTCGTCCCTGCGGGGGCGGGTCGTCGTCGTCACCGGGGGCTCCAGCGGCATCGGGCGGGCCACCGCGCTGGCCTGTGCCCGGCGGGGGGCGTGCGTCGTGGTGGCCGCCCGCAGCGCCGAGCAGGTGGAGGAGGTCGCCGAGTCGTGCCGGCGCCGCGGCGGCCCCGCGCTCGCCGTGCCCGTCGACGTGACCGACGAGCGGGCCGTCGCCGGCCTCGCTCGGGCCGCCGTGGAGCGGTTCGGGCGGATCGACGTGTGGGTGAACGCGGCCGCGGTCGGGATCCTGGGCCGCTTCGACCAGGTGCCGGTGGCGGACGTGCGCCGGCTGCTCGACGTCAACGCCGTCGGAGCCCTGAACGGCGCCCGCGCGGCCGTCCCCGTCATGCGCCGCCAGGGCGGCGGCGTCCTCGTCGACGTCGCCTCCCTCCTCGGCGCACCGGTCGCGGCCCCCTACATGGGCGCCTACGCCATGTCCAAGGCGGCACTGACCACCTTCGACGACGTGCTGCGCCGCGAGCTGGCCCTGCGGGGCGACCGCCGGATCGCGGTCTGCACCGTCCTGCCGACGGGCGTCGACACCCCGTTCTTCCGGAACGCCGCCAACCACAGCGGCCGCGCCCTCCGCTCCCTCCCGCCCGTCGCCACCCCCGAACGCGTGGCGCGCGCCGTCGTGCGCGCGGTGCGCAGGCCGCGCGACCGGGTGCTGGTGGGCCCGTACGCCCGCTCGATGGCCGCCGCCCACGCGCTCGCCCCCGGCCTGCTGCGGCGGGGCATCGCCCGGCGCACCGACCGGGTCTACCTGGAGCGCGGCAGGCCGCGGCTCCCGCAGGCGGGGAACCTGTACACGCCGACCGGCGCCCGTGCCGCCCTGCACGGCGGGCGGCACGGCGGCGCCCGCACCGCCGCCCGCCGGGCGGCCGCGGCCGCGGCCGCGGTGTTCGCCGTACGCGCCGCCCTGCGCGGCAGCCGGACCCCGCGGTGAGGAAGCGGCCGTGTGGTCCCGCCCCCGCGGGGTAGGCGCGACGGGCCACCCGCCTTCAGGAAGGGGACAGCCATGGCAGTCCAGCACCGGCTGGTGCAATGCCCGCCCGACCGCGTCTGGGACGTGCTCTGCGACGGGGACCGGTACGCGGAGTGGGTCGTCGGAACGTACGACTCCCGGCAGGAGGACGACCGCTGGCCTCAGGAGGGCTCCGCCCTGCGCTACCGGCTGAAGATCGGCCCGTGGACCTTCGACGGCCGCACCGTCGTCCGCATCCACGAGCCGCGCCGCCGCCTGGAAATGGAGGCCAAGGCGGGGCAGCACGCCAGCGCCCGGATCGCCATCGAACTCGTGCCGTGGGGCGGCGAGACCCTCGTCGTCCTCGACGAGCACCCCCTGCGCGGCAGGGGCTGGACCTTCCACCACGCGGCCATCGACGCCGTCTCCCAGATCCGCCACCGCAGCATGCTCGCCCGCCTGGCCCGCACCTGCGAGGAAGGGGCCGGAGGCGCCGAAGCGGAGGCTGCCGGGGCCGGGGCCGGCACCCATGCCTGACCCCGACGCGGTCGTCATCGGCGCCGGCCCCAACGGTCTCGTCGCCGCCAACCTCCTTGCCGACGCCGGCTGGCGGGTCGTCGTCTGCGAGGCCGCGCCCGAACCGGGCGGCGCCGTCCGCAGCGACCGGGGCCTGGACCCGTCGTACGTGCACGACCTGTTCAGCGCCTTCTACCCGCTCGCCGCCGCCTCCCCGGTCATCCGCCGCCTGCGCCTGGAGCGCCACGGGCTGCGCTGGAGCCGTGCCCCCGCCGCCGTCGCCCACCCCCTCACCGACGGCCGGTGCGCCGTACTCGGCGGCGGGGTGGCGGACACGGCGGCGTCCCTGGAGCGTTTCGCACCCGGGGACGGCGCCGCCTGGGAACGCATGTGCGACATGTGGGACCTGGTCCGCGGCGACCTCCTCGACTGCCTCTTCACCCCCTTCCCCCCGGCCCGCGCCGGCCTCCGCCTCGCCGGCCGCCTCGGCTACACCCGGGCCCTGCACCTGGCGCGCACCATGCTGCTGCCGGCCCGCCGCTTCGGCGAGGAGGAGTTCGACGGCGAGGGCGGCCGCCTCCTCATCGCCGGGAACGCGCTGCACGCCGACCTCGGCCCCGAGTCGGCCCTCGGCGGCGGCTTCGGCTGGCTGATGTGCATGCTCGGCCAGACGTACGGGTTCCCCGTGCCGCAGGGCGGCGCGCAGGCCCTCACCGGCGCCCTCGTGGGCAGGCTGGCGGCCCGCGGCGGCGTCCTGCACTGCGGGCGGGCCGTCACCGAGGTGCTCGTGCACCGCGGGCGGGCCGCCGCCGTCCGCACCGCCGACGGCACCTGCATCCGCGCCCGGCGGGCCGTCCTGGCGGACGTCCCCGCCCCCCTCCTGTACGAGCGGCTGCTCGCCCCCGAGCACGTCCCCGACCGGATCCGGGCCGCGCTGCGGCGCTTCCAGTGGGACTTCGCCACCTTCAAGGTCGACTGGGCGCTGTCGCGGCCGATCCCCTGGCGGGCCGAGGGCCCGGCCTCCGCCGGCACCGTCCACCTGGCCGACGGCCTGGACGAGCTGACCGAGTGGTCCGCGCAGATCGCCATGCACCGGGTGCCGAGCGACCCGTTCACCGTCCTCGGCCAGATGACGACGGCGGACGCCGGCCGCTCGCCCGCGGGTACCGAGTCGGCGTGGGCGTACACGCACGTCCCCCAGTCGGTCGCCGGCGACGCGGGCGGCGACGGCATCACCGGCCGGTGGGACGAGCGCGAGAAGGAGGCGTTCGCCCGGCGTATCGAGGACCGGGTGGAGCGCTGGGCGCCCGGATTCCGGGAGGCGGTCCGCGGCCGCCGCATCCTCGCCCCGCCCGACCTGGAACGCCTCAACCCCGCCCTGGTCGGCGGTTCCGTCAACCAGGGGACGACCAGCCTCCACCAGCAGCTGGTGTTCCGGCCGCTGCCCGGCACCGGACGCCCCACCACCCCGGTCCGCGGCCTGTACCTGGCCTCCGCGACCGCGCACCCGGGCGGCGGCGTGCACGGCGCGCCCGGCGCCAACGCCGCACGCACCGCCCTCCGCGCCCCCCTGCCGCTGCGCGCGCCGCGCAGGCGCCCCCGCACCCCCTGACGCGAGGGGGCCGCGGCGGGCGGCCCCCATCAGAGGGTGTCGGGGTCCTTCCGCTCCAGCGGTTCCAGCGCGGGCCCCTGGAGCACCGTCCCGTCGACGGCGAAGCGCGAGCCGTGGCAGGGGCACTCCCAGGTGCGCTCGGCGTTGTTGAATCCGACCAGGCATCCCATGTGGCTGCACACCGCCGACACGGCGTGCAGCCGGCCCCCGTCGTCCCGGTGCACGGCGTACGGCCGGCCGCCGGACCGGACGACCGTGCCCTCGCCGGGCTCCAGCTCGGCGACGGGGCCGCGGCTGCCCTCGCCGAGACTCCGCAGCCGGTCCTGCACCAGGTGCCGGCCCACCTCCCACTGCGCCTTCAGGAAGGCGGGCGCCTCGCGGACCACCGGGCCGATCCGGCCGGGATCGTACAGCTCCGCCCACGGCTCCGGCGCGCCGGCGACGAGCGAGGCGATGAGCCGTCCGGCGAGGACACCGCCGGTCATGCCCCAGCCGCCGAAGCCGGTGGCCACGTACACCCCCTCGCCCGCGGCGGGCAGCGGCCCGATCAGCGGCACCGTGTCGGTCGGGGTGTTGTCCTGCGCCGCCCAGCGGTGGGTGACCTCCAGGCCGGGGAAGCGGTCCGCAGCCCAGGAGGCCAGCCGCCGGTAGCGCTCGCCGACGTCCGCCTCCGAGCCCGGGGTGAAGGCCTCGCCGGTGACGACGAGCAGCCGCTCGCCGTCCCGGCCGGACGGCGCCGTCCGCACGGAGCGGGTGCCGCCCTCCCGGGTGATGTACATGCCCTGCGGGTCCGCCGCGGCGGGCACGGTGCCCGCGACGACGAGGTCCCGGTGCTGGTCGAGCCGGGTGGCCAGCAGCGCGTGGTCGAACAGCGGGTGGTGCGCGGCGACGACGACGGTGCCGGCGGTGACGGTCGCCCCGGACTCCGTGGTCAGGTGGTGCGGCGTCCCCCGGCCGAGCCCGGTGACCCGCGAGTGCTCGAAGATGCGGCCGCCGTGCGCGACCAGGTCCTCGGCCAGCCCGCGCAGGTAGGCGAGCGGGTGGAACTGCGCCTGCCCCGCGGCCCGCACCGCCCCCGCCACCGGGTACGGCAGTCCGGTCTCCGTCACGAACGACACGTCGAGGCCGGCCGTGCGGGCCGCCTCGGCCTCGGCCCGCAGCTCCGCCACACCCTCCTCCTCCGTGCAGTAGGTGTAGGCGGCACGGTCTTCGAGCGAGCAGTCGATGCCCAGCGCGGCGGCCGTCTCCCGGACGTGCGCCAGAGCGGCACTGTGGGACCGCGCGTACAGGGCCGCGGCCTCCTCGCCGCGGCTGTCCAGCAGCTTCCCGTAGACCGACGGGTGCAGGGCGGTGAGCTTGCCGGTGGTGTGCCCCGTCACCCCTCCGGCGGTCCGCAGCGCCTCCAGCACCACCACGCGGTGCCCGGCGCGGGCCAGCTCCCAGGCCGTGCTCAGCCCGGCGATGCCGCTGCCGATGACGGCCACGTCCGTCTCCACCCGCCCTTCGAGGGCGGGGCGCGGCGGCAGCGGCGCGGTCTGCGTCCAGTACGAGGCCCATTCCGGAGCGGAGTCAGCGTTCATGCGCGGCGGCTGCCCAGGAACGGCCGCCGCAATCACGCCCGCCCCCGCCGGCCGGGATTGCACCGGGCGCGGGGTGGGCAGCCGCCGGCCATGGGCACCACGGAACCCGCGGACGCGGCGGCAGCCGGCCCGGCCGGAGAAGGCCCGCCGGGGCCGGCCGACCTGGAGGCCCTCGCCGCCTGGGTCGCCGTCCCGTCCGTGTCATCGGACCCCGACCGGGCCGGGGACGTACGGCGCTCCGCGCGCCTCCTGGCCGAGGAGATGCGCCGGGCGGGCGCGACCCGGGCGGAAATCTGGGAGACGCCCGGCCTTCCCGCCGTCTTCGGGCACATGCCGGCCGCAGACCCGCGGGCACCCCGCCTGCTGGTCTACAGCCACCACGACGTCCACGCCGCCGACCCCGCCGAGTGGCGGACCACACGGCCGTTCACGCCGCTGCTGCGCGGCGGCCGCCTCCACGGGCGGGGGGCATCCGACGCGAAGGGGCAGCTCATGGCCCACCTGTGGGCGCTGCGCGCGCACACGGCCGGCCGGTCCGCCCCGGCCGTGTCAGTGGCCTACCTGGTGGAGGGCGAGGAGGAGACCGGCTCCGGGCACCTGGCGGACCTGCTGTCCGAACACGCCGACGACCTCGCCGCCGACGTCGTCATGGTCTCCGACACCATGCTGTGGTCCCTGTCCGTGCCGGCGGTCTGCGCCGCCGTCCGCGGATCCGTTACCGCGACGCTCACCGTCCGCGGCGCCGACCGGGACCTGCACAGCGGGGCGGTGTCGGGTGCCGCCGCCAACGCGGCCGCGGAGCTGTGCCGCCTGCTCGCCCAGCTCCGCGACGACTCCGGCAGGGTCGCCCTGCCCGGCTTCCACGACGACGTCGCCGCCCCCGGCCCGGCGCTGCGCGCCTCCCTGGACGCCCTGCCCTTCGACCCCGGCGACTGGCTCGCCCGCACCGGCACCTACAGCGCCGACGGCGAGAACGGCTTCGCCGTGCCCGAGCGCCTGTGGACCCGGCCGGCCTTCGAGGTCGCCCGCCTCACGGCCGGCCGCACCGACACCCCGGCGCTCGGCCTCATCCCGGCCGAGGCCTCCGCCGACCTGCTGTTCCGGCTCGTCCCCGACCAGCGCGCCGACCGCGTCGAGGAGCTGCTCCGCAGCTGGCTGGCCGACCGGCGGCGGCCCGGATACCGCTACGGCCTGGAGATCGCCGACACCGGCTCCGACCCCTACCGGACCCCCGAGGACCATCCCGCGCTCGCCGCCCTCGACCGCGCCGTCGGGCGGGCGTACGGCGCCCCCGCCCTCCGCGTCGGCAACGGCGGCGCCGCCCCGGCCGCCCAGCTCGCGCGGGCCTGCGGCGCCCCCGTGCTCTTCTTCGGGACCGGACTGCCCGGGGACGGCTGGCACGGCCGCGACGAGTACGCCGACATCCGCGCGCTCCGGCTCGGCGTCCGGGCACTGACGGCCTTCCTCGACGAACTGCCGTCCGCACCGGGCCTGCGCCGACCCGGGAGCCACCTGCCGGCCGGACCCGCCTGACCGGAAGCGTCCTGCGGGTTGCCCGTGCCGGCCGCGGCGGCAGCCCGCGCAAAGGAGCGCCCGTCAGACCGGGTGGAGCAGTTCGAGGACGCGCTCCTCGTACCGCAGACGGGCCGGGGAGAAGTCGTACGGCATCGTGCCGACGGCTTCCGGCGGGCTCATCGCCGCCGCGGCTTCCTCCCCCTCGCCGGCGCGCTCGCCGCACCCGTCCAGGAGGTCGTCGAGGGCCTCGTCCAGGCCGGAATCCTCGATGGCGGCCGCCAAGGCGGTCTCGTGGGCACACCGCCGGACGGCCAGGTCCTCGATGCGGGGGTCGCCGGGGGAGACGGTGTCGTCCAGGGCCGACTCGGCCTCCGCCAGCCGGTCCTCCTCGGCCCGCAACCCGGGATGGGCGGCCAGGACGAGGAACCGGTCGGCCTGGACGGCGGCGCCCAGCGGGCCGAAGACGCGCTCCGTGACCAGGAGGGTGTCGAGGTCGGTCGGGCGCAGGGCCCCGGGCGGCAGACCGCACAGGCGGCCGGCGACCTGCGGTGAGAGCAGGCCCAGGGGGCTGCCCGCCTCGCGGAGGCGCTGCACGGCGGCCCGCTGGGCTTCGAGGACGGCCGCCTTGGAGGCGAGGGCCTCCTCCAGCCGGGCCAGGGACTGCCCGATGCCGGCGGCGCCCTCGAAACCGGCCCGGATGTCCTCCAGGGAGATGCCCGCCTCGGCCATCCTGCGGATCCACAGCAGGCGGATCATGTCGTCGTATCCGTAGCGGCGCCGGTCGTCACCCCCGCGTTCCGGCTCCGCGAGAAGCCCGATGGCGTGGTAGTGGCGGATGGCGCGCGGTGTGGTCCCGGCGAACGCGGCGGCATCGCCGATCTTGACCCGGCGGGGAACCGGAGGAAGGGGCATGCGGGGCAACCTCTCGATGTCGTGTGCGGCGCCCACTGGACCACATGCCGCCACGGCACGTGCAAACCCCGCCGCCGTGGGCGTGCCGTCCGCTCCGGGTGAACCGGCCGCGGGGCGGCTTTCCGCAGCCGCAGCCGAAGCCGAAGCCGGCTGACGTCCGACCAGCCGCTCGTGCTACGGCGCCGGCCCCCGCGCCGCCGGAAACCCCGCCTCGGGCGCCTCGGCGCCCTGCCGTCGCCCGGCGATTCCCTGCCGGGGCGGAGGCACGCCCGCGACGCACCCGAAGCCGAGCCGGCCCCGCCCGCACCGCGTCGGGTCACCCCGCGGGCGCCCGGGGGGGGCGTGGAGCAGTGCCTCGTACCGCAGTGCCCCGGCGAGGCCAGGGGCGGGCACCGCATAGCGCCGGGCGGCCCCCTGCGCCGGAGCCCCCGTGTACAGCACGACCCGCTCGCAGCGCGTCGGGTCACCCCGCGGGCGCCCGGGCGGCGTGGAGCAGTGCCTCGTACCGCAGTGCCCCCGCGAGGTCGGCGGCGGGCACCGCGTAGCGCCGGGCGGCCCCCGCGCCGGAGCCCCCGTGGACCGAACGACCCGCTCGCAGCGCGTGCCTCGGCGAGGTCGGGGGCGGGTACCGCGTAGCGCCGGGCGGCCACCCTTTTCGCCGGAGCCGCCGTGTGCAGCACGACCCCGTCGCAGCGGGTCACCCGGCGGGCCCTGAGGCGTCGTGGAGCAGTGCGTATTAGCGCAGTGCCTCGGTGAGGTCGGGGGCGGGTACCGCGTAGCGGCCGGGCGGCCCCTGCGCCAGCGCCCCGTGTACGGCACGACCCCTCGCAGCGCGCCGGGTCACCCGGCGGACCTCAAGGCGGCGTGGAGCAGTGCCTGGCGAGGTCGGGGGGCGCGTAGCGCCGGTCACCCCGCGGGCGCCCAGGCGGCGTGGAGCAGTGCCTCGTACCGCAGTGCCCCGGCGAGGTCGGGGGCCAGCACCGCGTAGCGCCAGGCGGCCCCCCGCGCCGGAGCCCCCGCGTACAGCACGACCCCCTCGCAGCGCGCCGGGTCGTAGGCGAGCCCCTCCGCCCGGAGCCGGGCCACCGCCGAGCCGAAGCGGAGCCCGGGCTCCGCCCGCACCCGGCCCGTCGCCCAGGCACGCTCCCCGTACCCGGCCGCCGCGGCGAGGCGGGCCGCCATCGCCTGCGGCGTCGTCGTCGCCGTACGCCGGACATTGCTCTCCCCGGCGTACGGGACGCCATCCGCCGACACCATCGCGTCCAGGCCGAACGGCCCCGCGTACCCGCGCTCGGCGAGGTACCGGCCCAGCGCCCCGCCCCACTCCTCCAGCACCGCCCCCAGGCCGGCGGACCCCTCCGGCAGCGGCGCCGCATAGCCCGCGAACGCGCCCTCCACGGTGCGCATCTCGCCCGTGAACAGGGTGCGCGGCCCGTGCGGGCCCGTCTCCATCTGGACGCTCACCGAGCGGACCGCGTCGATCCGCTCCTCGACCACCCACAGCCCCCGCTCCCCGCCGACCGCGGCCAGGCCGCGCGCCGCCCACGGCCCGGCGTCCGCCGACAGGAAGAGCATGCCGTGCCCGCCGGCCGACCGGTCGGGCTTGACCACCACCTCCCCGTGCGCGCGCAGCATCCGCGCCACCGCCGCGGCCACCCTGCCGCGCCGGCACACCCGGCCGTCCGGCAGCCGCATCCCCAGTGCGCGGCCCGCCTCCCGGAATCCGGCCTTCGTGTTGAGCAGCCTCGTCACCTCGAGCGCCGCCTCGGCGTCGTCCGCCGTCGCGTACGGGTGGACGGGCGTCCCGAGTTCGCGCGCCAGGGCCACCGCGGAGGCGTCCAGCGCGGTCGGCAGGACCGCCGCCGGAACCCGTGAGCCCGCGACCGCGCGGACCGCGGCGGCCGCGGGGTGCTGCCCGGGCCGCGCCGCCGCCCCGAAAGCCCCGGGATCGGCGACCACGGCGAGCGACGCCCGGGGGACGCCCGTCAGGGCGCAGGCGTACGCGAGGAACTCCTCGCCGATCTCCACCGGCGACACCAGCACGTCCCCGGGACGCAGCAGCCACACCTCGCGCGGGGCCTGCTCCGCCCAGGCGCGCAGAGCCCCGCCCTCGGCGAGGTCGACCGCGAGGTCGGAGACGAGGTTCGCGTAGTGCACCAGGGGGCCGGTCATGGCGCCCCGCCCGGCGGCCGCGGCCGAGGGGTCCGCGGCCCGGCGGGGGCCGGCTCGGCCGTCCGGCGGTGCACCGGCACCCCGACGGCGCCGGGCAGCACCCCGCCGGCGAGGCCCTTCGCCCCGGCCTTCGCACCGCGGGCGACGGCCTCGCCCTCGCCCGCGGCGAACACGTACGGGCCCTGCCGGGCCACCCGGGCGCCGCCGCCCCCGTCCCGCCGGCCGACCGCCGCGCCCTCCCGGCCGGGGCGGGGGAGGAGAACGGCCGCCGCCCGACCCGGCACTGGCCGGGTGGGGTCGACGACCCTGCCCGCGAGTCCGTTCCGGAGCGCCTCGGCGAAGGACCGCAGGAGCGACTCCGGGCGTGGCGCGCGGCCCGCGCCGAGCCGGGCATCCGGGCAGCGACCGACGAGGGCACCACCATGCGGCCCTCGCCCCGGGCCTCTCCGCCCCGAGGGGCCCGCTCGGCGGAGCGCAGCGTCGACCGCATGTCGAGACCGGTGACCCGCGACGAGGCCGCGGCACCGACCGGCGGGCTGCCCGGCCGGTTCGCGGCCGATGCCGCTCGGGGCGACCGTGACCGCGACCGGGCCGGGAGGTCTGGTGCCGGCCATCCGGTGCACCTCCTCTGCATCCGCGGGACTGCCTGCTCCCTGTGTGCCCGGTTATGCCGGGCCGATGCCGCCGAAGGGCGGCGGCATCGGCTGTGCACCCGGCCCCTGGGTACGGGGCAGGCCGCGGAACCGGGCTGCGCGGGCCATGATGGCGGTGTGCCCGTCCCCCGGCGCCCCGTCCCGGCGGCCGCGCCCGGCCGCCTCGCCTCCGCGCCCACGCCGCGCACCGCCGTGGCGTGGCTGCCCCCGGCCGCCCTCTGGCCCGCCATCCAGGCGGTCCGCGTGGAGCACGACCCGCAGATCCGCCGCTGGCCGCCGCACGTGAACCTCCTCTTCGGCTTCGTCCCCGAGGAGGACTTCCCCGCCGCCCTGCCGCTGCTCGCCGCCGCGGCCGCCGAGTGCGAGCCGTTCGACGCCCGGCTCTCCGGAGTGCGCTCCTTCCGGCACCGCACCTGCTCCACCGTGTGGCTCGACCCGGCCGCGGCGGGCGCGGCGCCCTGGCTGCGCCTCCGGGCCGTACTGGCGGATCCCTTCCCCGCCTGCACGGACCGCCTCCCCCGCTTCACCCCGCACCTGTCGCTCGGCCGCACCGGCTCCCCGCAGTCACTGGCCGCCGAGTGCGCCGCGCGGATCGGCGTGCTCCACGCCCGCGTGGACGGCGTCGCGGTGCTCTCCCGCCGGGGCGACGGGCCCATGCGGACGCGCGCCGTGATCGCCCTCGGCGCCGGCCCCGCAGGGACCCGGCCCACACCGGGAGGCCGCGACTGGCCGTAACCGGCCGTGACCGGCCGCGCTGGGCCCGCCGTCAGCGCAGGTCGAACCGCATCAGCACGCGCGGATGCCCGGCCAGGACGGAGGAGGTGTCCGCGCGGTGCACGAACCCGGCGCGCTCGAAGTTCTTCCGCAGCCCGGCGTAGGCCATCGTCAGGTCGACCTTGGCGTCCCCGCCGTCCAGCGGGTACGCCTCGACGGCCGGAGCGCCCTGCGCACGCGCGAACTCCACCGCGCCCGCGATCAGCGCGTGCGAGACGCCCCGCCCGCGGTGCCCGGGCCGCACGCGGACGCACCACAGGGACCACACGGGCAGGTCGTCCACCTGCGGGATCGTGCGGCTGCGCGCGAAGGCGGTGTCCGAGCGCGGCGCCACGGCGGCCCACCCCACCGGGACCTCGCCGTCGTACGCCAGCACCCCCGGCGGCGGCCCCTTCCGGCAGAGCTCGGCCACGTACTCGCCGCGGGCCGGACCGCGGAGCCCGTTGTTCAGTTTGGACGGGATCCGGTAGCTCAGGCACCAGCAGACGTTGGCGCCGGGCGACTTCGGACCGAGCAGCGCACGCACGTCCTCGAACTCGGACGCGGGACGGACATCGATGGCCATGGCCCCACCCTGCCACGCCGGCCGGTGCCCGGCACGGGCCCCCGGGTAATTCCGCACCGGGGACTGCTACGTTGGCCGTTCGCTCCGGGCATGTCCGTCCGGGGCCCGGGGCGGGGGGGACACGGGCAGTGCGAGGCACAGGGGTCAAGGCGGTCGCAGGGGCGGTCCTGCTGGCGGGACTGGCGGCCTGCGGGCCCGCGGAGTCGAAGGGCGCCGCCGGGGCGGGCCCTTCGCAGGCATCCGCGGCGGGAACCCCCGCGCCGGGTGCCGGCGCCGCCTCCGCGGCCCCGCCGGCCGGCTCCGCCGGAGCGCCCGGCAGCCCGTGTACGCTGCCCGTCGCCTTCGACCTGGCGCGGGACTGGAAGCCGAAGGCGGTCACGCACGCGGACGACGAGGAGTTCGCCGGACTGTTCAAGCAGGGCGGAACGACCCTGGCCTGCGAGATCGATGCCAAGCCGGCCGGGCATCTCGGCTTCCTGCGGGTCTGGGTCGCCGACGCGCCGGCCGCTGCCGGCGACGCACGCCGCGTACTGGAGGCCTTCATGGCCGGGGAGAAGGCCAAGGGCGCACCCGCCTACGCCGACCTGCGGGCCGGCACCGGCGACAGCAGCCTGCCCGCGGTCGAGGCGCAGTACGAGACGGCACCGCTCGACGAGCCGAAGAAGGAGCGCGCCGTGGCGGTGGTCACCCCCGGCGGCAGAGCGGTCGTGCTCCAGCTGGGCGGTTTCGACACCGCGGAGCACGATGCGATGCTGCCCGCCTACCGGCAGGCCCTCCGCTCCCTCCGGCCCGCCGGCTGACCGGCCCCGGCCCCCCTCGCACCCCCGAAAC
>NZ_RPSE01000165.1:0-12230 GCF_003949955.1 Streptomyces sp. WAC05292 | reverse complement strand
GCGAAGATCGCCCCGTTCGCCGCCGCGGTCGACGAGGAGGCCCGCTTCCCGCAGGAGGCGCTGGACGCCCTCGTCGCCAACGACCTGCACGCCGTGCACGTCCCCGAGACGTACGGCGGCGCCGGCGGGGCCGCCCACCTGCCCGGCATGCTCGCCTCCGTCACCCCCCTGCCCGTCATCGGCGTCCCCGTGCCGCTGAAGTACCTCGACGGCATGGACTCGCTCCTGTCCATCGTCCAGATGCCCGCCGGCGTCCCCGTCGCCACCGTCTCCGTCGCCGGAGCCCGCAACGCCGGCCTCCTCGCCGCCCGCATGCTCGCCGCCCACGACGGCGAGCTCCTCGCCCGCATGCGCGACTTCCAGCAGGAGCTGAACGACCAGGCCACCGAGAAGGGCAAGCGGCTGCGGGCCAAGGCCTCCGGCGCGGAGTCCTTCGGGTTCGGCAAGTGACCGCGGCGGACCGCCTCGACCAGGCGCGCGCCCTGCTCGCCGAACACCCCGTCGCCGACGGCCACAACGACCTGCCCTGGGCCCTGCGCCAGCAGGTCCGCTACGACCTCGCGCAGCGCGACATCGCCGGCGACACCTCCGCCCACCTGCACACCGACATCCCCCGGCTGCGCGCCGGCGGGGTCGGCGCGCAGTTCTGGTCGGTGTTCGTCCGCTCCGACTACGCCGGCGACCAGGCGGTCAGCGCCACCCTGGAGCAGATCGACGCCGTCACCCAGCTGATCGACCGCTACCCCGGCGACCTGGCGCGCGCCCTGACCGCCGACGACATGGAAGCGGCCCGCGAGGGCGGCCGGATCGCCTCCCTCATGGGCGCCGAGGGCGGCCACTCCATCAACAACTCCCTCGCCACCCTGCGCGCCCTGCACCTGCTGGGCGTCCGCTACATGACGCTCACCCACAACGACACCATCGACTGGGCCGACTCCGCGACCGACGAGGCCCGGCACGGCGGTCTGGCGGACTTCGGCCGCGAGGTCGTCCGCGAGATGAACCGGATCGGCATGCTCGTCGACCTCTCGCACGTCGCCGCCACGACGATGCGCGACGCCCTCGACACCTCCGCCGCACCCGTCGTCTTCTCCCACTCCTCCGCCCGCGCCGTCTGCGACCACCCGCGCAACGTGCCCGACGACGTCCTGGAGCGCCTCCCCGCCAACGGCGGCGTCGCCATGGCCACGTTCGTGCCGAAGTTCATCCTCCCGGCGGCCGTCGAGTGGACCCTCGCCGCCGACGAGAACCTGCGCGCCCACGGCTTCCACCACCTCGACACCACCGCCGGGGCGATGGCGGTCCACCGGGCCTTCGAGGCGGAGCACCCCCGCCCCGTCGCGACCGCGGCCACCGTCGCCGACCACCTCGACCACATGCGGGACGTCGCCGGCATCGACCACATCGGCATCGGCGGCGACTACGACGGCACGGCGTTCACCCCCTCCGGGCTCGACGACGTCGCCGGCTACCCGAACCTCGTCGCCGAACTCCTGCACCGCGGCTGGTCGCCCGCCGACCTCGCCAAGCTCACCTGGTCCAACGCCGTACGGGTGCTGCGCGACGCGGAGGCCGTCGCCCGGGACCTCTCGGCGACCCGCGGCCCCTCCAACGCGGTCCTCGACACCGGCGCCTGAACCGCCCGGCCGCGCCCGGCCCGGCCCGCCCCGCTGCGGCGACGGCCGGGCCGGGGCGGGACGGCCGCTCCAGCCTCGCCCTGACCTGCGCGTTTCACCCGAACGCCGCATCCGCCGGGCCGCCCGCCCGCCCCGCGTGGCACGGTGGCAGCACCTCTCCCTTCCCTGCTGCCGCCCACCCCGGAGCGAACATGGCCGATCTGCAGGACGAACAGACCCCCGCGCACCTGGCGTACGCCGCCGAGACGCCCCCGCCCGGACCGGCCTCCGTCGGAGCCGCGCCGCCCGCCCCGGCCAAGGCCTCGGCCTCCGCCCTCGACCGGGCCGCCGCCCTGCTGTCCCTGCATCCCGTCGCCGACGGACACAACACCCTCGTCCGGACCCTGCGGCAGAGCCCGTACCACGACATAGGCACCCCCGACTCCGGCGTCGACACCGACATCCCCCGCCTGCGCGCCGGCGGGGTCGGCGCCCAGTTCTGGTCCCTGCTCCCGCCCCGGGGCACCACCCCCGGCGACGCCCTCGCCGACGCCCTCGACCAGGTCGACGCGGCCCTCGCCCTCCTGCGCCGCTACCCCGACGGCCTCTGCCTCGCGCTCACCGCCGACGACATGGCCGACGCCCGCAACCGCGGCCGCATCGCCTCGTTCCTCGGCCCCGTCCCCGGCGCCACCCTCACCGACTCGCTCGCCGCCCTGCGCGCCTTCCACGCCCTCGGCGTCCGCGTCCTCGCCCCCGCCGGAGCCTGCTGGGCCGCCGAGGAGCTCACCCCCTTCGGCCACGAGGTCGTCATGGAGGCCAACCGGCTCGGGGTGCTCCTCGACGTCACCGGCTGCACCCCGGCCGCCGCCCTCCGGATCGCCGGCGCCTCCAAGGCGCCCGTCATCGCCACGCACACCGCCGCGGACGCCCTCACCCCGCACCCGGACAACACGGACGACGACGTCCTGCTCGCCCTCCGCGCGGCAGGGGGCCTCGCGATGGCCTCCTTCGACACGGGGCAGACCGGCGACTCACTCCACGCCGTCGCCGACCACCTCGACCACATGCGGGCCGTCGCCGGCCCCGGATCCGTCGGCCTCGGCGCCTCCTTCGGCACCGAGCCCGGCACCGAGCCCGGCACCCACCGCCCGACCGGCCTGACCGACCCCTCCGGCTACCCGCGCCTGATCGCCGAACTCCTCGAACGCGGCTGGCCCGAGACCGACATCGCCCAACTGACCTGGGGCAACGCCCAGCGCGTCCTGCGCGCCGCCGAGTTCACCGCCCGCGCGGCCGCACACCGCCGAGCGGGCTGACCGCCCCGCCGGCTTCCGCACGGCCCGTCAGGCGCGCGGACGTCCCATCGCCCGGTAGGTCCACCCGGCCGCGCGCCACCGCTCCCCGTCGAGCGCGTTGCGCCCGTCCAGCACCAGCCGGTCGCTGACGACCGCACCCAGCTCGACCGGGTCCAGCTCGCGGAACTCCCGCCACTCGGTCAGGTGCAGCACCACGTCCGCGCCGCGCGCCGCCGCCACCGCCGACTCGGCGTACCCCAGCGTCGGGAAGACGCGGCGGGCGTTCTCCATGCCCTTCGGGTCGTAGACGGTGACCTGGCCGCCCTGGAGGTGGATCTGCCCCGCCACGTTCAGCGCGGGCGAGTCCCGTACGTCGTCCGAGTCCGGCTTGAAGGTGGCCCCGAGCACCGCGACCCGCTTGCCGAGGAACGCCCCGCCGACCGCCTCCCGGGCCAGCTCCACCATGTGCCCGCGGCGCCGCATGTTGATCGAGTCGACCTCGCGCAGGAACGTCAGGGCCTGGTCGGCGCCCAGCTCGCCGGCGCGCGCCATGAAGGCGCGGATGTCCTTGGGCAGGCAGCCGCCGCCGAAGCCGATGCCGGCGCGCAGGAACTTGCTCCCGATCCGGTCGTCGTGCCCGATCGCCTCGGCGAGCTTCGCGACGTCGCCGCCGGCGGCCTCGCAGACCTCGGCCATCGCGTTGATGAAGGAGATCTTCGTGGCGAGGAAGGAGTTGGCGGCCGTCTTGACGAGCTCGGCCGTCGGGAAGTCGGTGACGACCAGCGGGCTGCCCTCGGCGATCGGCCGCTCGTATACCTCGCGCAGCACCTTCTCGGCGCGGTCGCCGCGGGTGCCGATGACGATCCGGTCGGGGTGCAGGGTGTCCTGGACGGCGAAGCCCTCGCGCAGGAACTCCGGGTTCCAGGCCAGCTCCACATCGGCGCCGGCCGGGGCCAGTGCGGCCAGCTTGGCGGCGAGGCGGTCGGCGGAGCCGACGGGCACGGTCGACTTGCCGACGACGAGGGCGGGCCGGGCCAGGTGCGGGGCCAGCGACTCGATCGCGGAGTCGACGTAGCTCATGTCGCAGGCGTACTCGCCGTGCTTCTGCGGGGTGTTGACGCACACGAAGTGGACGTCGCCGAACGCGCCGACCTCCTCCCAGGACCGGGTGAAGCGCAGCCGGCCCGTGGAGCCCGGGAGCCCGGCGACGTGCGCGGCGAGCAGCTCCTCCAGGCCGGGCTCGTACATCGGCACCCGTCCGGCGGCCAGCATCTCGATCTTCTCGGGGACCACGTCCAGCCCGAGCACCTCGAAGCCCAGCTCGGCCATCGCCGCGGCGTGCGTGGCGCCGAGGTAGCCGGTGCCGATCACTGTGATCCTGAGGGGGGCCATGGCTGCTCCAGAGGTGCGGGGCCTGTTGCGGCAACCGAGCATAGTCGCGCCCGTACGGGGGACGTTCCCGGGAGTACCGGGCGTTGTCATGCAGCTCACGTGCCGCGTACATATCGCTGCGCGTGCGGCGGACACTAAGATTTGGGTTACTTAACGGTAGTTAGCACGTGGTTCACCTTGGGGAGTGAGAGATCTTGGCGGGTTCTGCCGACTTCGACCTGTACCGCCCGGCCGAGGAGCACGACATGCTCCGCGAGTCCGTCCGCTCGCTCTGCGAGGCGAAGATCGCCCCGTTCGCCGCCGCGGTCGACGAGGAGGCCCGCTTCCCGCAGGAGGCGCTGGACGCCCTCGTCGCCAACGACCTGCACGCCGTGCACGTCCCCGAGACGTACGGCGGCGCCGGCGCCGACGCCCTGGCCACCGTGATCGTCATCGAGGAGGTCGCCCGCGTGTGCGCCTCCTCCTCCCTGATCCCGGCCGTCAACAAGCTCGGCTCCCTCCCGGTGATCCTCTCCGGCTCCGAGGAGCTCAAGGCCAAGTACCTGGGCCCGCTCGCCAAGGGCGACGCGATGTTCTCGTACTGCCTCTCCGAGCCCGACGCGGGCTCCGACGCGGCCGGCATGAAGACCCGCGCGGTCCGCGACGGCGACTTCTACGTCCTCAACGGCGTCAAGCGCTGGATCACCAACGCGGGCGTCTCCGAGTACTACACGGTGATGGCCGTGACCGACCCGGAGAAGCGCTCCAAGGGCATCAGCGCCTTCGTCGTGGAGAAGGGCGACGAGGGCGTCTCCTTCGGCGCCCCGGAGAAGAAGCTCGGCATCAAGGGCTCCCCGACCCGCGAGGTCTACCTCGACAACGTCCGCATCCCGGCCGACCGCATGATCGGCGCCGAGGGCACCGGCTTCGCCACGGCGATGAAGACCCTGGACCACACCCGCATCACCATCGCGGCCCAGGCCCTCGGCATCGCCCAGGGCGCCCTCGACTACGCCAAGGGCTACGTCCAGGAGCGCAAGCAGTTCGGCAAGCCGATCGCCGACTTCCAGGGCGTCCAGTTCATGCTGGCCGACATGGCGATGAAGATCGAGGCCGCCCGCCAGCTCACCTACGCGGCCGCCGCCAAGTCCGAGCGCACCGACTCCGACCTCACGTTCTTCGGCGCCGCCGCCAAGTGCTTCGCCTCGGACGTGGCCATGGAGGTCACCACGGACGCCGTCCAGCTCCTCGGCGGCTACGGCTACACCCGCGACTACCCGGTCGAGCGCATGATGCGCGACGCGAAGATCACGCAGATCTACGAGGGCACGAACCAGGTCCAGCGCATCGTCATGGCGCGCAACCTGCCGTAACAGGTGATTCCCGGCCGGAGGCGGCGGAGCGGCCCCGTTTCGCCCCGCCTCCGGCCGGCACATGCCCCGCATGGGCTAACTTTGGACCTTCACAGGCCCGACCCGGGGTGGGGAGAGAAACATTTTGGAAGCGATCCTGCTGGTCGGGGGGCAGGGGACGCGGCTGCGCCCCGTCACGGTCAACACTCCGAAGCCGATGGTGCGCGCCGCCGGGGTGCCGTTCCTCGCCCACCAGATAGCCCGCGCCGCCGCCGCCGGGGTCACCCACATCGTGATGGCGACCTGCTACCTCGCCGAGGTCTTCGAGCCGTACTTCGGCGACGGATCCGACTTCGGCGTCAGCCTGGAGTACGTCGTCGAGGAGGAGCCCCTCGGGACCGGCGGGGCCATCCGCAACGCCGCCCGGCGGCTGACCGGCGGGCCGGACTCCTCCGTGCTGGTCTTCAACGGCGACATCCTCACCGGCCTCGACATCGCCGGCCTCGTCGACGCCCACCGGGCGGCCGAGGCCGACGTCACGCTGCACCTGGTGCAGGTCGACGACCCGCGGGCGTTCGGGCTGGTCCCCACCGACTCCGAGGGGCGGGTGCTGGCCTTCACCGAGAAGCCGCAGACCCCCGAGGAGATCATCACCGACCAGATCAACGCCGGCTGCTACGTCTTCAAGCGCAGCGTCATCGACTCCATCCCGGACGACCGGCCGGTCTCCGTCGAGCGCGAGACGTTTCCCGGCCTGCTCGCCGCCGGCGCGGTCCTGCACGGCGTCACCGAGAACACGTACTGGCTCGACCTCGGCAAGCCCGAGTCGTTCGTCCGGGCCTCCGCGGACCTCGTCCGCGGGGTCGTGGCCTCCCCGGCCGTGCCGGGTCCGCGCGGCGAGTCCCTGGTGCTGCCCGGGGCCCGCGTCGCACCGGACGCCAAGCTCTCCGGCGGCACCGTCGTCGGCGCCGGGGCGAGCGTCGGGGCGGGGGCCGTCGTGACCGGGTCCATCGTCCTCGACGGCGCCGTCATCGAGCCCGACGCGCAGGTCACCGCCAGCCTCATCGGCGACGGCGCGACCGTCGGCGCGCGCACCGTGGTCGACGCCGCCGTCGTCGGCGACGGCGCGCTGGTCGGCGCCGACAACGAACTGCGGGCCGGCGCCCGCGTGTGGTGCCGGGCCGAGCTGCCGCCGAAGGCGCTGCGGTTCTCCCCCGACAGCTGAGCCGGCACGGGCGAACGGCGACGGCCCCCGCTCCGGGCACCGGAGCGGGGGCCGTCGTCCGTCGCGGCGTCAGTTGCCCGTGACGGTGACCTTCTCGTCGTTCTGGATCTGCTTGACGATCTGCTGGAGCTTCGCCTTGTCCCACACGAGGTTGCCGCCCCGCTCGCCGGCGATCGGCATGTTCATCGAGGTGCCGCTGCCGCCCGTGATGCCCTTCATCGCGAAGAACATCTCGCCGATGTCGAACAGCGACATGTCCTTGTCCACGATCAGCGTGTCGAGGCCGGCGCCGAGCACCGGGTACAGCTTGAACGGGTTGAGGAGGGTGCCGGGCGTCGCCGCCTGGTTCGCCAGCGTCGCCAGGAACTTCTGCTGGTTCTTCGTACGGGCCAGGTCGGACTCGGCGAAGGCGTAGCGGGTGCGGACGAACGCGAGGGCCTGCTCGCCGTTGAGGGTCTGCTCGCCGGCCTTGAAGTCGGCGCCGGACTTCTCGTCCTTGAAGGCCTTCTCGATGTTCATGTCCACGCCGCCGAGCGCGTCCACGATGTTCGCGAAGCCCGCGAAGCCGATCTCGGCGTAGTGGTCGATGCGCAGGCCCGTGTTGTGCTCGACGGTGCGGACGAGGAGTTCCGGGCCGTCCTCGGCGTACGCCGCGTTGAGCTTGGTGCGCCGGCCCTGCGCCGGGAACTTCTTGCCGGACTGCGAGCCGACGAAGGAGGGGATCTCCACGTCGGAGTCGCGCGGCAGCGAGATCATGGTGGTCCCGCCGGAGCAGGCCGCCAGGATCATCATCGAGTCGGTGCGCTTGCCGTCGGCCGAGCCGGTGTGGAGCTTCTTCTTGTCCTCCTCGGTCAGCCCCTCGCGGCTGTCGGAGCCGACGATCAGGTAGGTGGTGCAGCCGTCGTCCTCGGGACGCTCGATGACCTTGGAGAGGTCCACCTCGCGGCGCACCTTGGAGTCGGCCCACACGTACGTGCCGATGGCGGTGACGAGGAGGACGGAGACCAGGGCGATGGAGCCGACCTTGATGCGCCGGCCCCAGTCGGGCGCGGCCGCCGGGCGTCCGGGGCCGCCCGGGCCGCCGCCCGAGGGGCCGGCCGGGCCGCCGGGGCGCTGCGGGGCGCGCTGGGGCGTGCCGTAGACCTGGCCGGTGTTGTAGCCGCTGTCGTAGCCGTCGGCGTCGTGGCCGGCGCCCTGTTGCGGCGGCACGTGCGGTGCGGGCCGGCGGCCGGGCCGCGGCGGGACCGGCGGCTGCGGCGGCCGCTGGGGCTGCTGCGGCAGGCCCGGCTGCCGGCGCTGGACGTGGGGCATCCGCCGGGCGCCTTCCGGCTGCGCCTGCGCGCTGCCGTGCCCGTATCCGTCGTCGCGGCGGTCCCCGCGCCCTTCTGGCCACTCGTTCATGCGGCATAGGATGCCCGGTCGCGGGAGCCGGGGGACAGCCCGGGTCCCGCTTCGTACCGGTGCTGTTGCACAGCTGTGGCATCCGCGACGGCTTTAAGGTGTCGGTATGACACACATACCGGGCGCGACGGCGGGCGACCTGCAGGGGAAGCCCACCTCGGCTTCGCGGACCACGCTCAGCCACATCATGACCGCCAACGACACCAACCTGCTGGGCACCGTCCACGGCGGCGTGATCATGAAGCTGGTCGACGACGCGGCGGGCGCCGTCGCCGGCCGCCACTCCGGCGGCGCGGCCGTGACCGCGTCGATGGACGAGATGGCCTTCCTGGCCCCGGTCCGCGTGGGCGACCTGGTGCACGTCAAGGCGCAGTGCAACTGGACGGGCCGCTCGTCGATGGAGATCGGCGTCCGGGTGCTCGCGGAGCGGTGGAACGAGTCCACCCCGGCGACGCAGGTCGGCAGCGCGTACCTGGTGTTCACGGCCGTCGACGCGGAGGGCAAGCCGCGCACGGTGCCGCCGGTGGTCCCCGAGACCGACCAGGACAAGCGCCGCTACCAGGAGGCGCAGATCCGCCGCACGCACCGGCTGGCGCGCCGCCGGGCGATCATGGCGCTGCGCGAGGAGCGCGCGGCGCAGGGCTTCGACGAGGACTGAACCCGGCGGGCCGGCCAGACCCTAGGGGCACACCACCTGGTCGCCGGTGACCGTGCCGAAGGGGCCGCGCTGCGGCTCCTCCGGGCGGACGGGCACCACCTTGCGGTAGTCCGCTCCGGCGATCACCCGGACCGTGCGGCCCTGGCCCGGCACCGCGCGGAGTTCGCTGCCGGGCAGGGCGGTCGCGACGGTGCGCGCGGAGCGGTCCCAGCGGGGGTCGTACGCGATCACCGTGCGCTTGTGGTCGCGGCGGGCGGCGTTCCCGGGGGCCCGGGTGGTGTCGAAGCCGGTGGCCCGCAGGGCGGCGTCCACGCGGCCGCCGAGGCCGTCGGCGCGGGTGCCGTTCTCGACGCGGACCCGGACCTGCTGCGGGGGCACGTCCACGGGGACGGGGGCGGGCTGCCGCGGCCCGGTCCGGGCCGGTGCGGCGGGGGCGAGCGGGCGGTCCTCGCGGAGGGCGGTGAACAGCGCGGCGGCCTTCGCCGCGTCCCATTTCACGGTCGAGCCGATGCCCTTCACGGGGAACGACGGGTCGCCGACGGGCACGGAGGCGAACTCGGAGGAGGCCGGGGTGAAGTCCCGCATGGCCTGTCCGAGGGCCAGCATCTGCTCCGAGCCGAAGCCCGGGTCGGCGCGGACGGAGCCCAGAAGGGTGGAGCTGACCTCCTTGAACTTGACGGGGTTCAGCAGGACCCCGCTGGAGGTGGCCTGCTCGACCAGGGCGGCGAGGAAGCGCTGCTGGCGCTGCATCCGGCCGAGGTCGGCGGCGCCGTCGACGTGCCGGGAGCGGACGTACTGCAGGGCTTCGCCGCCGCCCAGCCGGTGGCTGCCGGGCGCCAGGTCGAGGCCGGTGTTGCGGTCGCGCAGGGGCTTGGCGGTGCAGATCTCGACGCCGCCCATCGCGTCGACGGTCTTCATGAAGCTGGTGAAGTCGACCTCCAGATAGTGGTCGATCTTGACGCGCGTCATCTGCTCGACGGTCCGCACGGTCAGCTGCGGCCCGCCTTCGGCGTAGGCGGCGTTGAGTTTCACCGGGTGGGGGCCGTGCGCGCGGCCGCCGGCCTCGTCCCGGTGGGCGGGCAGCTCGGCGTAGCTGTCGCGGGGGAGGCTGACGACGCTGGCGCGCTGCCGGTCGGCCGAGAGGTGGACGAGCATGACGGTGTCGGTGCAGCGGCAGGGGGCGCCGCCCAGGCGGTAGCGGCGCTTGTCGGCGGGGGTGGTGGCGTCGCGGCCGTCGGTGCCGACGAGCAGGAAGTTCAGGCCGTGCCCGCCGGCGGGCCGGTTCTTCATGTCCTTGAACGGGTCGACCCGCTGGATGCCGGTGTCCAGGCCGGTCATCACCGCGTGCCCGACGGCGCCGGAGCCGAGGACCGCCACCGCGAGCCCGCCCGCCAGCCGCACACCCCACCGGGGCCGGCCGTTCCCGCGCCGGGCCGGTGCCCCGCCGCGCCGCGCGCGCTGCGGCTCGCGGGGCCGGGCGGGTCGGGGTGGGCGGTGTGGCTGGGGCACGGGGGAACACCTCCGCGGGATCTGCAGCGGCCGTCAGGGAAGAATCCACACACATCGGTCAGATCGTCAGAACAGTAGGCCCGTACGATCAGCGCCGGTCCCCACCGATCAGGCGGCGCGCACCCGTTTCCCCCGTACGCGGTAACGTGACACCGATACCCGACCTTGAAGGACCACATGCCCGCCCAGCAGCCCGCAGTCTCGGTGATCATGCCGGTGCTCAACGAGGAGCGCCACCTGCGCAACTCCGTCCGCCACATCCTCGGACAGGAGTACGCCGGTGAGATGGAGGTGGTGATCGCGCTGGGGCCGTCCACGGACCGCACCGACGAGATCGCCGCAGAGCTCGTACGCGAGGACCCTCGCGTCGTCACCGTCCCGAACCCGTCCGGCCGCACCCCGGCCGCCCTCAACGCCGCCATCAAGGCGTCGCGCCACCCGATCGTGGTACGCGTCGACGGCCACGGCATGCTCTCGCCGAACTACATCGCCACGGCCGTCCGCCTCCTGGAGGAGACCGGAGCGCAGAACGTCGGGGGCATCATGCACGCCGAGGGCGAGAACGCCTGGGAGGAGGCCGTCGCCGCGGCGATGACCTCCCGGCTCGGCGTCGGCAACGCGGCCTTCCACACCGGCGGCGAGGCCGGCCCGGCCGAGACCGTCTACCTGGGCGTGTTCCGGCGGGAGGCCCTGGAGCGGGCCGGCGGCTACAACGAGGAGTTCATTCGCGCCCAGGACTGGGAGCTGAACTACCGCATCCGCGAGGCGGGCGGCCTGATCTGGTTCTCGCCCGAGCTGAAGGTGCAGTACCGGCCGCGGCCGTCGGTGCGGGCGCTGGCCAAGCAGTACAAGGACTACGGCCGCTGGCGGCACGTCGTCGCCCGGTACCACGCCGGCTCGATCAACATGCGCTACCTCGCCCCGCCGACCGCGGTGTGCGCCATCGCGGCGAGCATCGTCGCCGGCGCGGCGATCACCCCCTGGGCCTTCGCCGTCCCCGCCGGCTACCTGGCGGGCATCACGCTCGGGTCGATCCCTGCGGGCCGGGGGCTGCCTCCGAAGGCGCGGGTGCAGATCCCGGTGGCCATCGCCACGATGCACATGTCGTGGGGCTTCGGCTTCCTCAGCAGCCCGCGCTCGCTGGCCGACAAGGTCATCGCGAGCCGGCGGCCGGCGCCGCAGGCGGACCCGTCGGCAGCCGCCTGAGGGCCTTCTCGGCGTACACGGAGAAGGGGCCCGTGCCCGGCGGTCCGAGGACCGCGGGGCACGGGCCCCTTTCCCGTGCCGCACCGCGCACGGGCCGCCGCGCGCGGTGCGCCGCAGGTGCGGGTGCCTACCAGGTGAAGCCCGGCTGGATCGCCATGCACTCCTTGTCGTTGCCGCCGTTGAGCGGACGAGAGGAGTCCGGCGCCTTGGTGGGGGCCGGCGGGGGCGGGGTCGGCGCGCTGCCGGTCCGCCAGTCCTTCCCGACGAACAGGACGATCCCGGTGACGTCGTCCGTCTTCTGCACGGCGGAGGCCGGCAGGCCCAGCGCGGTCGCGACGGCCGCGGCGTCACCCGCCTGGTCCGGGCTGGAGAAGCGGACCACGGTCGTGTCCTCGGACCCGGTCTGGGTGTCCGCGACGGCCCGGGCGAACCCCTTGCCGGCCAGCACGGCCGCGACCTCGCCGGCCCGGCCCTTCACCCGGCCCTGCGCCCCGTCCCTGCCGCCGGTGGCGTTGCGGACCGACACGGGGATCCTCGCGGGCGGCGCGGCCGGGTCGGCCGTCGGCAGGGACGGGGCGCAGGGCCGGGTGAAGG
>NZ_RPSE01000164.1:0-12302 GCF_003949955.1 Streptomyces sp. WAC05292 | reverse complement strand
GGGGAGTGATCGGATGAACAGGCCAGGAACGGCGACCGGGCGGCGGTCAGCGGCGGCGACCCTCGCGGCCGCCCCACGACTGGGTGTCGACGATGTTCCCGCGGGCGTCGCGCAGCGTGGCGGTGTCGCGCTCGTCCCAGATCTGGCGGCGGCTGTCCTGGTAGACGTCGGTGCGCGTGTCGCGGCCCTGGCCGGTGTGGACCCGGACGCTGGAGCGGCCGTCGAGGCGGAGGCGGTCGAAGCGGTAGCGGTTGCCCTCGCGGTCGGTGAGGGTGAACCCGCGCAGCTCCACGGCCTGCCGGCCGTTGTTCCGCACCTCGACCCACTCGCGGTTCAGGTCGTTCACGGTGCGGCCGCGGGTGCGGCTCTCGTGCTGCACGTCGCCGATGGCGAGGGCGGAGTGGCGGGCCGCGCGGCGGTCGTGCCGGTCGTCGTCGTGGGCGGCGGCGGGCAGCGCGGTCGCGCCGACCAGGGAGCCGGCCGCGAGGACCGCGGCGAGCAGGCGGCGGGTGGCGAGGGAAGCAGACATGGGGGTGGCTCCTTCGGAACGCGAGCCCGGACCGGACGCCATCGCGCCGGCCGGACTCCGTGCGGTTCCCGGCGTCGTGCCGAGGCGCCACACTCTGGCCTCCCCGCACCGCCGGACACCGCATCTCGGGCGCGTGTTTCCCAATGCGGATATTTCCGTAACACTCCCGTGTAGCGGGCAAGGGTCAACAGTGCTTGACGGCTGCGCGGGTGCGGCCCCCCGGCGGCCCGCCCGCCGCTTGGCCCCGGGGGCCTCCGGCCTGACGCCCGCCCCCGCGGCGGCGTACGCCGAACGGGCGGCACGCCCCGTAACAGCCCGCCCGCGCCGGCCGGCGGGCTCCGCCGGGTGTCAGGCGAACACGACGCAGGCGGCGGCCGGGACCTCCGCCTGCCCGGAGCGGCTCAGCCGCCCGCTTGCGGGGTCGGCCTCGAACCACGTGACGTCCCCCGACCACTCGTTGGAGACGTAGACGCGCCGCCCGGACGGATCGGCCGCCAGGTCGCGCGGCCAACTCCCGCCGCACGGCACGGTCTGGACGTGCCGCGGCTCCCCGGCGTCCCCGGCCAGCGCGAATGTGTGCAGCAGGTTGCTGCCGCGGACCGCCACCCGCAGGAACCGCCCGTCGCCCGAGACCAGGGCCACCGAGGGGTACTCGCGTTCGCCCGCCGCCCCCGACGAGCCCAGCGGCACCCCGCCGGCGGGATCGAGCCTGCCGGCCGCCGCGTCCCAGCGGCACACCGTCAGCAGGGGCTCCAGCTCGTGCACGACGTACGCGGTGTCCCCGCCGGGGCCGAACGCGAGGTGGCGCGGACCGCTCCCGGCGGGCAGGGCCGTCTCCGCGTGCACGCGCAGGGCCCCCGTCGCCGGGTCGAGGGCGCAGACGCGCACGGAGTCGGTGCCGAGGTCGACGCTGAGGATCCAGCGGCCCGAGGGGTCGGCCAGCACCTGGTGCGCGTGCGGGCCGGCCTGCCGGTCCGGGTCGGGGCCCGAACCCTCGTGCGCGAGGACGCAGGGTTCGTCGGCGGGGCTGCCGTCGGCGCCGAGGCCGAGGCTGCTCACGCTGCCGGAGGCGTAGTGCGCGGTCAGCAGCCGGCCGCCGGCCAGGCCCAGGTGGGTGGGCCCGCGTCCGCCGACCGGCGCCGGTCGGCCGAGCGGCACGAGCCCGCCGGCCGTGGTCCGGTACGCCGCGACGACGCCCTCGCCGTCGTCGCTGTCGCTCACCGCGTACAGGAACCGCCCCCCGCCGCCGAGCGCCAGGCAGGCCGGGTTCACGATCCCGTTCAGGGCGGCGAGGGGGGTCAGCGCCCCCGTGGCGGGGTCCACCGCGGCGGTCGTGATGCCGAGGCCGCCGCCCGTGGTGAAGGACCCGATGTAGGCGTGCCGTCCGAGATGTCCGCCGCCGTGGTCCGTGGTGCTCGCGCCGCCGTCCACCGAAGTGTCCTTCCCGCCGCCTGTGGGAGCCGAAAAGGACGATAACAGGACAATAAGGGTGTCCGGATCTTTCGCCGGCCCTCCGGCGCGTCTGTAATCCTGAAGCGGATCCGGGGGCTGGGGCAGAGGGAGGGCGCGCATGCCGGTGACCGGGGAGACAAGGGCGGACGGCCGCGGAGTACGGATGACCCGGATGGGCGGCCGATGGCGGGTGACCCGGCCGTGGCCCGCCCGCCTGCGGCCCTTCCTGCACAGCTATGCAGGCTACTGGGAGGCGGCGGCCACGCCCTACCGGGTGCGGCTCGTCCCCACCGGCCGCGCCGTGGTGCTGATCAACCTCGGCGAGCCGTTCGCCCAGGTGCGGCGGCTCGCCGAGGAGACGGGCCTCACCGGTCGGGCCACCGGCGCGCTGGTGGTGGGCCTGGAGGACGGGCCCCGCGTGTGCGACCACCCCGGAGGGCAGGAGGCGATCCGCCTGGAGCTCACCCCGCTCGGCGCCTACCGGCTGTTCGCCCTGCCCATGGGGGAGCTGACCAACAGGGCCGTCGGACTCGGCGACGTCCTCGGACCGGCGGCACGGCTCCTGGTGGACCGGATGGCCGCCACCCGCAGTTGGGCGACCCGGTTCGACCTGCTGGACGCCGCGCTGACCGCGCGGCTCGACAGCGGCCCGGTGCCCGCCCCGGAGGTGGTCCAGGCGTGGCGGCTGCTGCGCCGCAGCGGCGGCACGGTCCCGATCGGCCGGATCGCCGGCGAAGTCGGCTGGAGCCAGGGGCATCTGGTCCGCCGCTTCACCCAACAGGTCGGTCTCACGCCCAAGACGTCCGCGCGCGTGCTGCGCTTCCGGCGGGCCGTCCGGCTGCTCACCAGCGAGCACGCCACCCCCGCCGACGTGACCGCCGCCTGCGGCTACTACGACCAGGCCCACCTGAACCGAGAGTTTCGCGCCCTGGCCGACACCACCCCGGGGCGGATGGCCGCGGCCCGGCTCGCGGAAGGGGCGCTCACCCTCTGAGGCGATGTCACATTCGTCCAAGCCAGGGCGCGCTCGCCGCCGCTAACGTCCCCTCCATCGCCGAACGGGCACCCGGCCCGCGGAACGGGGGAGTGGTCGATGGAAGACTTGCTGCGCATCCTCGTCGCAGGCGCGCTCACGGGCGCGCTGGTCGGAGCGGCCGGCGCCCTCGGACGCCGCAGCCGCAGGCGCCGCGAGGGCGGCGGCGGCACGGAACGCCGCTGACGGGCCCGGAGCCGGGGCGCGGTCCGCCACGGGGGAGCGGACCCCGCCCCGGCCCCGCTGCCGGCGCGCGCCGTCAGCCCTTCGGCAGGTCCGCGTCCGTGCGGTCCGACTCCGTCAGGGCGCGGTGCCAGACGTACAGCGCCACCGCCATGACGAGGATCAGCACGGTCAGGACGAGCAGTTCGACGCCCTGCACCTGCCAGGTGAAGGACTTCTCCGCCTCGGCGGTCACGATGAGCACCTTCCGCACCCCGGCGATCATCCCGACCACGAGGAACGGCTCGGCGTTCAGCGTCCGGTTCAGGATCGTCAGGCGCACCGTGTGCAGCAGCTCGGCGACGATGAACAGGACGAGGCTGCTGTCCAGCGCCGACAGCACGATCGCCTGCTCGTCGTACGGCCCGCGGATCGCCGCGACGACATCGCCGACGACCCCGACTGCCAACAGGCCCGCGAGGAGGATCAGGAACGCCGCCACGACGAGGTGGATGCCGTCCTCCGCCATGCACAGGACGCGCTGCACCCGCGAGTCCCCGCCGTCCTTCCGGGCCGCTGTCATGCAGCGCATGCTAGGTGCGCACGGCTCGGGAACACGGCTGCCCGCGGTGGTCGAACGGGTGACAGCCGCCCCCGGTGTCCGCCCTGCGCCCACCCGCGTGCGCGTCAGCCGACCGCGCGCCGCACGAGGGCGGCGATCCGCTCCTCCACCTCGTCCGTCACCTCGGTGAGGGCGAAGCCGGCCGCCCACATGGCGCCGTCGTCCAGGGCGGCCAAGTCGCTGAAGCCGAGCGTGGCGTAGCGCGCCTTGAACTTCTCGGCGCTCTGGAAGAAGCAGACGACCTTGCCGTCCCGGGCGTAGGCGGGCATGCCGTACCACAGCTTCGGGGCGAGCTCCGGGGCGTGCGCCCGGACGACGGCGTGGACGCGCTCGGCCATCACGCGGTCCGACTCCTGCATGTCGGCGATCTTCGCGAGGACGTCGCGTTCGGCGGCCGCGGCCTTCTCCGCGGCCGAGCCGCGGCGGGCGGCCTTCTTCATCTCCTGTGCGTGGTCGCGCATCGCGGCGCGCTCCTCGGCGGTGAAACCGGCGTACGTGCTGTTCTCGGTGGTGCTCATGGGATACGGCTCCCGGGGTCTCGGCGGGGTTTCGGCGGTTGCGGACGTGCGGTGGGGCGGCGAGGGCTCAGCGGTCCTGGAGGAGGCCGACCAGGTTGCCGTCGGGGTCGATCACGGTGGCCGTCAGGCGGCCGCCGCCCACGTCGCCGACCGGGTCCTTCACGGTCGCGCCGGCCGCGGTCAACTCGGCGAGCTTCGCCTCGATGTCGGCCACGTGCCAGTAGGCGAGCGGCGCGGTCAGGCCCTGCGGCCCGCCGGCCGGCAGCAGCCCGAGGTGCTGTCCGCAGGACTCGAAGCCGACGTAGTAGGGGGCGTCGACCTGCGGCGGGACGCCCAGCAGGGCCGTGTACACCGCCTTGGCCTGCCCGAGGTCGGAGACGGGGACCAGCACGGTGCGGAAGCCCTGGTGGTCGGAAGCGGTCGTCACGGCAACTCCTCGGTTCGCGGGGTCGGATCGGCCCGGTCCGGTACGTCCGGCGGGCCCGTTCTCGCTGTGCCCCCAGCTTCCCCCGGCAGCCGTACGGACCGCCTCCGTGCTCACCACGGAAAGCACCACGGACAGCACCACGCAGACACCACGGCCCGCACCCCCGCCGGGAGTTCGGAAGATCATCGGATAATGGCGCGGTGACCACTCCAGCCATCTCGTCCCGCGAAGCCGAAGTCCTCGACCTGCTCGGGGAACACCTCAGCAACGCGGAGATCGCCGCCCGGCTGTTCATCTCCGTGCGCACGGTCGAGTCGCACGTCTCCTCGCTGCTGCGGAAGCTGGAACTCCCCGACCGCCGTGCGCTCTCCCGCCGCTCGCCCGGCGGTACGGCCCCGCGCCCCGCCGCGGCCCCGCTGCCCGCCCCGCTGACGCCGTTCGTCGGGAGGGCGCGGGAGCAGGCGGAGCTCGCGGAGGCCGTCACCGCGGGCCGGCTGGTCACGGCCGTCGGCCCGGGCGGCATCGGCAAAACGCGCCTCGCCCTGGCGGTCGCGGCCCGGGCGGCCGGCGACTTCCCGGACGGCGTCTGCTTCGCCGACCTCGTCCCGGTCACCGACCCCGGGCGCGTGGCAGCCGCCGTCGCCGCCGCCACCGGCGTGGGCGAGCAGCCGGGCCGCAGCCTCGACGACATCCTCCCGGCCGCCCTCGCGGACCGCCGGGCGCTGCTGGTCCTGGACAACTGCGAGCAGGTCCGCGAGGGAGTCGCCCCCTTCCTGGAACGGCTGCTCACCGCCTGTCCCGGCCTCCACGTACTGGCGACGAGCCGCGCCCGGCTCATGGTCCCCTTCGAGCGGGTCTTCCCCGTCCCGCCGCTGTCCCGCGTCGGCGGCGGCCGGTCGGAGGCGGCCTCCCTGTTCCTGGAGCGGGCGGCGGCGGTCGGCCGGGCGCCCGATCCGGCGGAGTACGACCACGTGACGGCCCTGTGCGAGCGCCTCGACGGGATGGCCCTGGCGATCGAACTGGCCGCGGCGCGCTGGTCCACCCTGGGCCTCGACGGTCTCACGGCCGGCCTCTCCGACCAGCTGCGCATCCTCGCCGGCGGGCCCCGCGCCGACGGCCGGCACCGGTCCGTGCGCGCCGTCCTCGACTGGAGCCACGACCTGCTCGCGCCCGAGGACCGGGCCCTGCTGCGGCGCGTGTCCGTGTTCGTCGTGCCGTTCACGGCCCAGGCCGCGGCCGAGGTGGCGGGCTTCGCCCCGCTGGACCCGGCCGCCGTCGCCGACGGGCTCGGCAGGCTCGCCGAACAGAGCCTGCTCACCGTGACGCCCTCCGCGGGCGGAACCCGCTACCACGCCCTGGAGACCATCCGCCAGTACGGGGCCGAGCGGCTCGCCGGCACCGGGGAACTGGGTGGGGTGCGGGGACGCCACCTGGCCTGGTCTCTGGCTGCCGCGGCCGCCCTCGCCGAGGACGCCGCGGTTGCCGGCGGCTCCCCCCTCGGCCCGCAGAGCGCCCCGCAGGGCGGCGCCGCGTGGCGGGTCCGCTTCGACGCCGTCGCCGACGACCTCAGGGCCGCCCTCGCCTGGGCCGCCGGCCTGCCGGAGCACCGCGCCGACGCCCACCGCCTCGCCCGCGCCCTCGCCTCCTGCGCCTTCGCCCGGAACCTGCTCGGCGAGGCCCAGCAGCGCCACGAGCAGGCGGCCCGGCTCGCGGCGGACGACGCGGACGCGGCCGCCGCCCTGCGCCAGGCCGCCGGAGTCGCCGGCTGCCGCAGGCTGGGCGACGACATGTACCGGCTGCACCGGGCCGCAGGCGAAGCGTCCCGCCGTGCCGGGGACCCCGCCGCGGCCGCCCGCGACCTGGCCGCCGCAGCCACCGTCGCCTACCGCTTCTCCAGCACGTTCGAACGGATCCCGGAGGCCGCGGAGGCCCGGGCCCTTCTCGACGAAGCCCGCGGGCAGGCCGCCGCCGGCGGGGACCCGGCCGCCGAAGCGGCCCTGGCGCTCGCCGAAGCGGCCGTGGTCGCCGACGCCTTCGGCGCCGTCCAAGGGGACGCCGACAACAGCGCGGCGGACACCGTCGCCGCCGCCGAGCGGGCCGTCGACCTGGCCCTCCGCGCGGGCGACGCCGTCGCCCGGTCCGCCGCGCTCGACGCGCTGTCCGGCGCGCAGAGCTGGGCGGGCGACCCCTTCGCCGCCGCGGCCGCCGCCCGGCACCGCCTCGGCCTCCTGGACCGGGCCGGCGCCGCCGCACCCGCCGCCACCCACGAACTCGTCGACGCCCTCGCGATGGCCGCCGCCACCGCCATCGGCACCGGCGAACTGCCGCAGGCCCGCGACTGGGGCGAGCGCCTCGCCGGCCGCCCCCTCCTCGCCGAGGTCGGCGACCACGCCACCTCCTGGCTGCTCGTCGCAGACGCGCTGGCCGGGCGGGCCGACGACGTCCTCGCCACCAGCCCCCGCTTCCTCGACGCCTGGGAACGGACCGGCCGGCAGCGCTCCTTCTCCCTCGGCCCGGCCGCCGCCGCCGTCGCCATGGTCCACGGACTGCGCGCGGACCGCGGCGCCCGCACCGCCTGGCTCGCGACGGCCGACCGGGCCGGCGCCGAGGACGACCACCGGCACGGCCACGGAGCCGTCTTCGACAGCATCGTCCTGCTCCACCACGGCGACCCGGCCGCCGCCCTCGAACGGACCGCGCCCGAACCCGAAGCCGTGTGGAAATGGGTCTGCTGGGTCTGGCTGCACTGGTACGCGGCCCTCCGGGCCGAAGCGGCCGTCCTCGCCGGCCACCCCGAAGCCGCCGCCCGCACCGCCGCCGCCCGGGACCTCGTCACAGGCAATCCCGTCGCGACCGCCCTCGCGGACCGCGCCCAGGCCCTCCTGGACGGCGACCCGCAGCGGCTGCTCGCCACCGCGGACGCCTTCACCGCAGCCGGCTGCCCCTACCAGGCGGCGCGCACCCTCCTCCTCGCCGGAGGCCGCCATGCCGCCGACGGCGCCGCCGCGCTCGACGCCCTCGGCCTGCGGACCGGCACCACCGGACCCGCCGCAGCGCACTGACCCCCCGGCCGGCCGGCCCGCGCCGACGGCTACCGTGGTCGGCACCAGGACACACGAGGGGGGAAGCCGCCATGGCATTCCGCAAGCTGCTGAGCGCGCTGGGCGTGGGCGCGCCCGAGGTCGAGACCGAACCGGACCGGACGCGGTACCTGCCGGGCGAGGAGGTCACGGGCACCATCACCCTGCGCGGCGGCGCAGCGGACGCGGAGATCGAGCGGCTGACCGCGGAACTGGTGGTCCGCTTCGAAAGCCACCTCACCGAGTCCACCTACCTGCACCCCGTCGTCCGGCGCGAGCTGACCGGACCCTTCACCCTCCGCGCCGGCGAGGTCCGGACCGAGCGGCTCTCCCTGCCCCTCCCGCTCGCCGTGCCGCTCACCCATGCCGGCGGCCGCCCCCTCAAGGGCGCCTACTGCGCGATCCGCACCGAACTCGCCGTCGACAAGGCGGTCGACCGCGGCGACCTGGACGAGATGGAGGTCCACGCCCTCCCGTCGCAGGCCGCCGTCCTGAGAGCCTTCGAGGCGCTCGGGTTCCGCTTCGACGAGGCGGAGGTCAAGCCCGGCATCGCCCTCGGCTCCCGCCAGGACGTGGACTGGTGGCAGGAGATCGAGCTGTCCGCCCCGCCCGGGTACGGGCTCGACACCGTCGAACTGCTCCTCGCCGTCCTCCCGGACGAGATCGACGTACGCCCCGGGACGACCGTCGCGCCGCTCACCCTCCGGCACGAGGAGACCGCCGACCCCGCCGCCCTGACCGCCCGCCTGGAGGCGCACCTGCGCAGCGTCTTCCCGCCGCGCTGACACCGCCCGCCCGCCGGCGGCCGTCACCGGAACGGACCACACGGCGGCGTGTGCGCCGGGGCTGCGGGGCCGCCCGACCGTAGGTTTCGCTTCCAGGTTCCGAGCGTGGCTGCGGCAGGGAAGAGGTGCTGGCGATGGACGGCAGGCGGACCATCACCGTGTTCGGCGCGACGGGGCAGCAGGGCGGGGCGCTGGCCCGGGCCGTCCTGGCGGACGCGGACGGCGCCTTCGCCGTCCGCGCCGTGACCCGCCACCCCGACTCCGACCGCGCCAGGGAGCTGGAACGGCTCGGCGCCGAGGTCGTCCGGGCCGACCTCGACGACGAGGCCGGCCTGCGCTCCGCCCTCGAAGGCGCCTACGGGGCCTTCATGGTGACCAACTTCTGGGAGGACATGAACGCGGCCCACGAGAAGGAACAGGCCCAGGCCCTCTCCCGGGCGGCCGGACACGTCGGGATCCAGCACGCGGTCTGGTCCACGCTGGAGGACACCCGCGAGTGCATCCCGCTGGGCGACGGCCGGATGCCGACGCTGCAAGGCTCCTACAACGTCCCGCACTTCGACGCCAAGGCGGAGGCGGACCACTTCTTCACCGACGACGGCGTCCCCACCACCTTCCTGCGGACCACGTTCTACTGGGAGAACCTGCTGTCGATGTTCGCCCCGCAGCGCGGCGAGGACGGCGCCTTCGAGCTCATCTACCCCATGGGCGACAGCCGCCTCTCCGGTATCGCCGTCGACGACATCGGCAAGACCGCCCTGGCCGTCTTCAAGGGCGGCACCGACTTCATCGCCGCCACGGTGAGCATCGCAGGCGAGCACCTGACCGTCGCCGAGATGGCCGCCACGATGACCGAGGTGCTCGGGCAGCCCTTCCGCTACCGGCCGCTCACCCCGGACGCCTTCCGGGCACTCGGGTTCCCCGGCGCCGACGAGGCCGGCAACATGTTCCAGTACTACGCCGACTGCGAGCACGCCTTCACCGCCGCCCGCGACCTGGCTGCCGTCCGCGCCCTCCACCCCGGCCTGCAGGACTTCCGCACCTGGCTGACCGCACACCGCGAGCAGTTCGACCTGTCCTGACCCCGAGCCCCCCGCCGCCCCCCGGTGACATAATCTGCCGAACGGGGGTGTGATCCGCGTGGCGGATCCGCGTGATCTGCGGCGGGGGGACCATGGCAGGTCGAAGGAGTGCCGGTCCACCGGCCGGCACATGGGATTCCGCGCTGTCCGCCGAAGAGTTCGCGGCGATCGGCGGTGTCGGCTTCGAGCCGGTCGGGCAGGTGCTCGGCACGGCCGTCTTCACCATCGAGGACACCGGTCTCCGGGGCTGCCCCGGCAGTTGGCCGGCCGCCGATGACAACGGCACGGTGGCGTCCTCGAGATGGGCGCCCTCCCTGGCGCAGCAGACGCGGACCGTGTACGCGGCCCGCCGGACTGCCGTGGCCCGCGCGGTGGCCGAGTGCGAGGCGCTCGGCGGCGACGGGATCGTCGGCGCGGACCTCCGGGTCGCCGCATTCCCGGCAGGGGGAACGGAGTTCACCGTGCGCGGCACGGCCGTCCGGGCGCGTTCGCGCTTCCGGCCGCGGACGCCCTTCACCTCGCACCTGAGCGGCCAGGACTTCGCCAAGCTCCTGCACACCGGGTGGGTCCCGGTCGGAATCGTCTTCGGCATCGCCTTCGCGGCCCGGCACGACGACTGGCACGACTCCCTCCTGGGCCCGCTCACCGCCCCCACTCAGGAGGTCGACGGCCACACCCGGCTGATCGGCCGCGTGCGCCGCGAGGCCCGCAGGCAACTCGCCCTCGACGCCGAGAGGCACGGTGCCCGGGGGGCCGTCGTCGACGACGTGGAGCTGCGGGTCGCAGGGAGCGAGTGTCCCGGCTTCGGGGCGAAGCGCGACCTCACCGCCGAGGCGGTCTTCGTCGGCACCTCGATCACCCGGTTCGGCCGCCGCGGACGGGCAACCGGCACCACACCGCCACTGACCATCATGAGACTGGAGCGCGAGGGCTGAGATGACCGGACGAACGGGGCGGGACGTGCTCGGCGAAGCCGCCGGGCCGCCGGCGCAGGACGTGGCCGAGGACGCGATGCGCCGGCTCGCACAGCTCGAACCGGGCGGGAAGCGCCCGATCTTCACCTCGGACCTGACGGTGAACGAGTTCCTGCTGGTGCGCGAAGCCGGCTTCCGCCCGCTCGGCCTCGTCCTCGGCACGTCCGTCTACCACGTGGGCCTCCAGATCGGCAGGTGGTCCAAGAACCAGGAGCTGGCCAAACTGTCGCAGGCCATGTACGAGGCCCGCGAGCAGGCGATGAGCCGCATGGAGGCCGAGGCGTCCGCCCTGGGGGCGGACGGGGTCGTGGGCGTGCGGCTGGACATCGAGCTCAAGGAATTCGGCTCGGACATCGTCGAGTTCACAGCGGTCGGCACGGCCGTCAAGGCGGACGGCGCGGATCCGGGACCGGCCGGGACGTGGCACAACAACAAGGGCAAGCCCTTCACCTCGGACCTGTCCGGCCAGGAGTTCTGGACGCTGATCCGCGCCGGCTACGCCCCCCTCGACCTCGTCATGGGCTCGTGCGTCTACCACGTGGCACACCAGCGCTTCACCCAGGTGCTCGGCAACGCGGGCCGCAACGTCGAGATCGAGCCGTTCACCCAGGCGCTCTACGACGCACGCGAACTCGCCATGAGCCGCATGCGCGCCGAGGGCGAAGCCCTGGAGGCCGAGGGCATCGTGGCCGTGCGGCTGCAGCAGCACACCCACGGCTGGGGCGGCCACACCACCGAGTTCTTCGCCGTCGGGACGGCCGTACGCCCGCTGCGCGACGACCACGCCATCGACCGGCCGGCCCTGGTGGTGAGCCTCGATGGGTGAACCCGACGTGAACCTGCTGGCCGCGGCCCTCCGACGGGACGGCGCCGACCTGGACCTGTACGCGCGCGTGCTGTGCGCGAACCTGGCGGACTCGCTGCCGGCCGGCGCCGTACAAGTCCGCCGCAGGCGCTCCCTGGCGGAACGGATGGCCGGCGCGAGGGGTCCGTGGAGGAACTCGACATCGCGCTCGGAGAGCGGAGGCTCGCGCTGCGGACCGACCGCGGGCGGGTCGCGGGGGAGGTCCTGCACGAGGTACGGGGCATCGTGCTCTCCCGTCGCCGGGTGGAGCTGGACGAGTGGATCGACACCCTGGCCCGGTGCCTGGCGGAGGAAGCCGTGGCGAACGCCCGCGCCCGCGAGGCGCTGGAACGCCTGCTCGCCTGAAACGCCGCCGCCGCGGCCCCGCGGGAGCCGCCCGGCATGCGCAGGGGGCCGCGTACAGCGGGGGGCCGCAGTCCCAGCCCCGACACCCCGGAGGATGTCCCATGCCGATACGTCACGCCGTCGTGGTCGGAGCCGGAATCGGCGGCCTCACCGCGGCCATCGCCCTGCACCGCCGCGGCTGGGACGTCACCGTCTGCGAACGCGCCCCCGAGCCGCCCGCCACCGGCGCGGGCATCGGCCTCGCCCCCAACGCGCTGCGCGCCCTCGACGCCATAGGCGTCGACGCGGCCCGCGCCGCCGGCAGCGCGATTCCCGACACGATGGGCGTGCGCCGCGCCGACGGGCGCAGGCTGACCGGCGCCGGCACCGCCGAGATGGCAGCGCGCTACGGCACGGCCCCGATCGCCGTCCCCCGCCCGGCCTTCACG
>NZ_RPSE01000163.1:0-12339 GCF_003949955.1 Streptomyces sp. WAC05292 | reverse complement strand
GGAAGCGCTGCGCGCGCGGCTCGCTGCGCCCCGTCCCGCCCGGCCCTCTGCAGGAGCCGCTGCAGCTCCTCGTGCTCCGCCGGGGTGAGCCCGTGCTCCCCGGGCGCAGCGAGCCGCGCGCGCAGCGCTTCCAGATGATCGTCCGCAGGTCGGTTCGGCACGGTGCCTCCTCGTTCGTCACTGCCCGCCCGGGCGCCGGAGGCATGCCCTCCGGGGGCGGACAGGGGCCGGTTGCCCCGTCCGCGCGCCCCTAAGCACCCCGCGCGGCCCCATGCATCCGTGCGGCCCTGCGTCAGGGCTGCGGCCGGGCACCGGCGCCGGCCTCGGGGGCTCCGGCACCGCCGCGCGGGCCGAACCCGGGCAGGCGGTGCCACCAGTGCCGGCGGCGCGGGTGCACCGCCCGGCTCATGCGGCGGCCCGCGAGGAGGAATCCGAGCAGGGCCCCCGCCGTGTTGAGGAGCACGTCGTCGACGTCGAAGGCCCGTCCCGTGACCAGGGCGCCCTGGACCAGCTCCACCAGGGTCATCACGACGGCCGTCACCGCGGCGACCCGCAGGAGGCCGCGCGTCTGCGGCAGCATCACCGGCAGCAGCAGGCCGAACGGCACGCCGAGCAGCAGGTTCCCGCCGAGCTGCCGCACGGCGTCGGCGGCGGAGGCCTGCTCCAGGTACTGCCGGATCGAGGCGCCCGGATGGACGTTGCTGTGCACGAGCCCCGCCGAGGCGGCCGACGGCTCCAGCGTCACCCGCGCCAGGGCCAGGCTGAACAGCACCGTGCCGGCGAACGCGGCGAGCACGGCGAGCGCCCGCACCACCGGACGCCGCCCCGGCTCCGCCGGCGGCGGCGGACCCGGCCGCAGCCGTGAACCGGCGAACTTCCTGAGCATCTCCATGAGGAATCCTTCCGGGGGGAGGGGACCCTCGGGCCCGGCCGGTCGTCGGGGTGGCCGGCCGCCGTACGGATTCCGCGAGCCCGGGGACGGCGGTCCGAGCGCCGTGGCCGGGGGCTTGCCGGGACACGGCCCGCAGCCGCCCGGGGAGGAGGGCGGGGCGGGGCGCGGCCCGTGTGCCGTGCGGATCCCGTTCGGCAGCCTGGCGTGCCCCGTGGGGCCCGTGATGCCGACGGGTCCCGGGCCGCCGGTGAGCACGTGCACGGCCCAGGCCCGGCGGGGCCCGCCGAAGTCCGACCGCAGACCCCGCCGTCGACGCGTGTGACCCGTCCCCGCGCCGCCAAACCCCTCCCCGCGGGCCTTCCTGAACAGCCGTCACCCGGGCAGCGGCCGGACGCGCGCATGAACCGGCCGCGCGGAAGCAGACGACACACCATGGAATGCACGCTGTACGACGAACGGACCGGCCGCACCGACTCGGTGCGGTGCGGCCTCGGGGACGACGCCTGCCGGGTGGTCCTGAAGGAGCTCCGCGCGCTGGAGCCGCACCGCTTCGGCTGGGTGCGCCTGGACGACCCCACGGAGGCCGAACTCGTCGGCCTCGCCGCCGAGCTGGGCCTGCACCCCCTGGCCGTCGAGGACGCCCTCCACCCCCGGCAGCGCCCCAAGAGCGAGACCTTCGGCGACGTGCTGGCCATCGCCCTGAAAACCCTGTGGTACGTCCCCCGGGGGAACGCGGTCGAGACGGGCCAGGTCATGCTCTTCGCCGGCCCCCGCTACGTCCTCACCGTCCGCCACGGCCCCGCCGACCCCGCCGGCGAAGCCGCCCGCCGCCTCGGCGACGACCCGGCACTGCTCCGCTACGGCCCGCTCGCCGTCGTCCACGCCGTCCTCGACGTCGTCGTCGACGCCTACGGGGACGCCGCCGGCAAGGCCCGCGCCGCCCTGACCCGGCTGGAGGACAGCGTGTTCTCCGTGGACCGCACCGACGTCACCGAGGACATCTACTCCCTCAAGCGGGAGGTGCGCGAGTTCCGGGACGCCGTACAGCCGCTCGTCCCCGTCGTCCACGGCCTCCTGAACCGCGGCGAGGAGCCGTATCCCGCGCAGGCGCTGCCGTACCTCCGCGACGTCGCCGACCACCTCGCCCGCACCGACACCGAGGTGCGCACCCTCGACGAGCTGCTGAACGCCGTCCTCGACGCACAGCAGGCGCGGGTGGCGTCCTGGCAGAACGACGACATGCGGCGCATCTCGGCGTGGGCCGCCATCTTCGCCGTGCCCACCATGGTCGCGGGCGTGTACGGGATGAACTTCCGGCACATGCCCGAGCTGGGCTGGAGCTACGGCTACCCCCTCGCCCTCGGCATCATGGCGGCCGCATCCGGGCTGCTCTACCGCGCCTTCCGCCGCAACGGCTGGCTGTAGCGGCCGGACGCGGCGTCACCAGCCGAGTTCGGTGTACAGCCGGCCGGCGCGGATGCCCTCGATCGCCGCGCGGGTGTACGGGACGACCCTGGCCGGCAGGGCGTCGGCGGGCCACCAGTCCCACGACAGGCACCGGTCGGGCTCCCGCACCTCGGGCGTGCCCTGCCAGGCGCGGGCGCGGAAGACGAGCTGCATGCGGGGCCGGTCGCCGGGCCCGTCCACGACGTGCACCACGTGGACGAGTTCCACGTCGGCGGGGTCGATCCCGAGCCCGGCCTCCTCCTCGGCCTCGCGCACCAGGCAGGCGACGGCGGACTCCCGCTCGCAGTGGCCGGCGAGGAAGTGGTGCGCGCGCGGCGCGAACGCCGAGTCGGGATGGCGCAGCCCGAGCAGGACGCGGCCGTCCCGCTCCAGGTAGAGGTGGACGCCCACCACGTTGGGGACACCGCGGGAGCCGCCGCCGGGGCGGTCCTGCGGCGGCGCCGCGGGCGGGACGGGAGCCCCGGCGGCCTGGTGGAGGCCGATGACGTCCTTCGCCCACGGGCACATCGTCAGACAGGGGACGGTGGCCGCGTCGAAGTGGTGGAACATGATGCCCTCGGGGCAGGGCAGCGCGTCGGCATCGCCATCCCACGCCCCGAGGTAGACGCGGACCCGGCTCCCGGCCGCTCCGCCGGACGAGCCGGGGTTGTCGACGACGGCGAACTCGCGCAGCGGGACCGCGAGGCCCGTCTCCTCCGCCAGCTCCCGCCGCACCGCCTCCTCGGGGGCCTCCGCTCCGTCGCGGTGCCCGCCGGGCAGGCTCCACGTTCCCGGGTCGCCGATGTCCTTGTTGGCGTCGCGCAAGTGCAGTAGGTAGCGGCCGCGGGAGTCGACCAGGAGCGCGGCGACCACGCGCGGTTCGTCGGAGGGGTTCACCACGGGCTCCTCGGCGTGTGTGGCACGTGCGGACGGCAGGGTGTCGGAGGGACCGGTCCGCGTCCGGTTCCTCCTGCGGGGTCCGGCGAGCGGCCGACCAGTCTTGCACACGCCCTGGTGCGCGTACCGGGCGTCAGGCGAGGGCGTGGACGGTGACGACGGACAGTACGGCGATGGCCGCCGCCGCGGCGATGGCCGCCGCCACCGCCAGGACGGCGATGCCGGCGCGTTCGACGCCGAGCCGGTGGTCCGCGGGCTTCCATTCACGCTGGTGCATGGGAACACCCTGCCGTACCGGATCCGCCCCGGCCTGAGTACGCGTACTCATGACCGCACCCGGCCGGCATTGTCGGTCCTGCCCGCTACGGTGCCGCCATGGCGAACTTCGTACTGGTGGCAGGCGCATGGCTCGGATCCTGGGCGTGGGACGAGGTGGTGCCCGCACTGCGCCGGGCCGGCCACGGCGTGCACCCGCTGACGCTGTCGGGCCTGGCCGAGAAGCGGCACCTGCCCGTCGGGCGGCAGACCCATGTCCGGGACGTCGTCGAGGAGGTCGAGCGCCTCGATCTGCACGACGTCGTGCTGGTCGGGCACAGCTACGCCGGCATCCCGGTCGGCCAGGCCGGCGGGCGGATCGGCGACCGGCTGACCCGGGCCGTCTTCGTCGACTCCAGCGTCCCGGCCCAGGGGGAGTCCTTCGTCTCCACCTGGTGGGAGGGCCCGGCGAAGCTGGAGGCGGCCATCGCCGCGAACGGCGGCCGCTGGGCG
The DNA here is from genome assembly GCF_003949955.1 of Streptomyces sp. WAC05292. Taxonomy (NCBI): domain Bacteria; kingdom Bacillati; phylum Actinomycetota; class Actinomycetes; order Kitasatosporales; family Streptomycetaceae; genus Streptomyces; species Streptomyces sp. WAC05292. The sequence continues at coordinate 8,336 of NZ_RPSE01000163.1, read as the reverse complement.
CCGATCACCGCGGCCGACTGCGCGGGCCAGGGCCTCGGAGACCGGCAGATCGCCCGGTTCACGGCCGGGGCGACCCCGCACCCGGGCGAGTCCCTGGCCGACCCCGCCGTGCTGGTCCGCCCGATGGAGGAACTGCCGTCGACGTACGTCAAGTGCCTCCTCGACGGCGCCGAACCGACCGACGACGTCGTCCGGCTGCTGACCGGGCCGCGCTGGCGGCGGATCGACCTGGCCACCGGGCACTGGCCGATGTTCTCGCAACCACAGGAACTGGCCCGCCTCCTCCTGGACGCGGCCGCCACCTGAACCCCCGTGCGGCGGTCCCCGGGCGGTGGTCCTGCCGGTCAGCCGGCGGGCGGCGCGGCCGAGGCCGGCCCGGGCCGTGCCTCCGCCGGCCGTGCCAGGCGTTCCAGGACCCGGGTGCGGAGGAGCTCGTACTCCTCCCGGAGCCGGTACGGCTGCGCGCGCGGCGGCCGGGGTATGACGGTGCCCCCCACGACCGCCTCCCCCGGGCGGAACTGCTCGCGCGTCAGGTCGATCTCGACGCCGGCGCCGAGGCGGTTCCACCAGTGGTAGTCGACGCGCTCGCCGTCGACGTGGACCTCGCCGCGGACCAGCTCACCGCCCAGCAGGTCGTTGAGGACGAGGGCGGTCACCCCGCACTGGTCGCGGGCCGGGTTCTCGCCGGTCCACTGCGACCGGTACTCGGGGGTGCAGGTCTCGGCACTCCAACTGTCTCGGACGGCCCGCTCGATGTCGGCAAGAAGCAACGGTGTCATCCCGCCAGCATGCAGGCCGCCACTGACAACGGGCCGCCACGGCGGCGCCGCGGTCGGGGCCGGCGCGCCCGGGACCACGCCTCGCACGCCATGGCGGCGACGTCACCGCCGGGTGCGACGGCGACCGCATCGGCGGGGCCGTCGGACCGGGCCCGGACCGGCGCGCACGGCCCCCGGGCCGCCCTCTCGTCCGGGCCGACCGGCCCGGGCCCCGGGCACCGGTCCACCGGCGCGAGGATGCCCGTGTGGGCGGATCGGCCGTGGCGGGGTGGGTGAGGCCCGTGTTGCGGCGAGGGCCGGGTGCGTCTCCGGTCTACCCTTCGAGCCATCGTCCCCGAAGGAGCGGCACATGACCGACGCGGCGTTTCTCGACCTCCGCCCGCAGGCCCGGATCGTGGCGCGGCTCGCGGTGGACCTTCCGGAGGACCGGCTCGCCGACCCCACCCCCTGCCCCGGGTACCGGATCGGCGGACTGCTCTCCCACCTCGCGGGCCTCGCGATCGCCTTCCGCGACGCCGCCCGGAAGGACCTCGGCCCGACGACCGCCGCCGCGCCCGACGCCGACGCCGTACCCGACCTGCCGGCGGACTGGCGGGAGCAACTGCCCAGGGCGCTCGCCGAGATGGCCGTCGCCTGGCGGGACCCGGCCGCCTGGACCGGCATGACCCGCGCCGGAGGCGTGGAACTCCCCGGCGGCGTCGCGGGGGCCGTCGCCACCGACGAGCTGGTGATCCACGGCTGGGACCTGGCCCGGGCCGCCGGCCGGCCCTACGAACCGGACCCGGCGGCCCTGCACGCCTCGTACGCCTTCCTCCGCGCGTCCGCCGAGGAGGACGATGCCGGCAGGGGCGAGATCTTCGGGCCCGTCGTGCCCGTATCCGACGACGCGCCGCTGCTCGACCGGGCGGTCGGGCTGAGCGGACGCGACCCGCGCTGGGCGCCGCCGCACACCCGCTGAGCCGCGACCGGTTCCGGCGGCGCAAGGGGATCCGCCCCTCACGACGGCGGGAGCCGGATCACCGACCGGCACAGGCACCTCAGGCTCAGCAGCCCGACGGTGTCGGTCGATACGGGGCCCACCCGCCCGCTTGTTCGTGTCATCTGCCAGTACAGCGCGCCGACGTGCCCGGAGCAGACTTCTGCCGACGCCGCACCGGCACCCCTCCGCACGTTGCAGGGGCCGGTGCGCCTGGATTCGGACGGCACCACAGAACACAGGGAGCGCTCGTGGGCGTGCAACAGCAGCAGTACGACGGCATCGGTGAGGCGTTCGAGGGGTTCAAGTCCCTGCCGCTGATCCGCCACGGGGAAGTGCCGAGCTTCCTCGGCATGGTCGGTGACGTCAGCGGCAGGTCGATCCTCGACGTGGCGTGCGGAACCGGCTTCTACAGCCGGGAGTTCAAGCGCCGCGGCGCCGCGGACGTGTTCGGCGTGGACATCTCCGCCGAGATGATCGCCGCCGCGCGGCGGATCGAGGAGCAGGAGCCGCTGGGCGTGCGCTACGAGGTCGGCGACGCCGCCGGACTCGGGCGGCTGGAGAAGCCCTTCGACATCGCCCTGGCGGTGCAGTGCCTCAACTACGCCTCCGACATCGCGGAGATGGAGCGCATGTGCCGCAACATCCACCGCAATCTCGTGCCGGGCGGCGAACTCTTCGTGTTCGCGCAGAAGCCCGACTACCGCTTCGACTGCCGGAGCCTGCCCGCGTACGGCTTCCGCTGCGAGCCGACGGGCGAGGAGCGGGAGGCCGGCCCGCTCGTACGGGTCACCGCGCTCCTCGACCCGGAGCCGATCAGCATTCTCGGCACGGTCCCGCGCCGCGAGGTCTACGAGGAGTGCCTGCGGCGGGTCGGATTCCGCGACCTGGAGTGGGTGCCGCTGCGGGTGTCCGAGGCGGGCATCGCCGAGTACGGGGCGGACTTCTGGGCCGACCTCCTCGCGCACCCGCCGCTGGAGATGCTCCGCTGCCGGGCCTGACCCGCGCACCCCGGCCACGGCTCCGGGTGTCCGCGGCCCGTTTTCGGGGACACGCCCGGTGTGAGCGGTCGCGGCGCGCCTCCACGCGCGGCGGCCGGGAACCGGCGGACGGAAGGAGCCGACCGATGACCGACCCCCAGGGCAGGGCCCGCAAGGAGGAGCTCAACCGGCAGCGCAGGCAGGAACAGGAGCAGCAGCGCAAGCGGGCGCACACGCACGAGCACGAGCCGGACCCCGGCCAGGACGCGCCGGCGGACCCGCAGGCGGGGGCGCGCGCCCGCAAGGACCAGGACGGCTGAAACCGCGCCGGGAGCTACCCGGCCGACTCACCGCCGACGGCGACGCCGAGGCGGCCCGCCACCGCGGTCAGGGCCGCGCCGAGGGGCAGCGCGACCCGCGTGACGGCATGCCGGTCGCCCCGGGTGGCGTCCCGGTTCACGATCAGCACCGGCTTGCCGGCCCCGGCCGCCTGGCGGACGAACCGCAGCCCCGACATCACCGTCAGCGAGGAACCGAGGACCAGCACCGCCTCCGCCCCGTCGACGAGCGCCCGGCACTGCGCGACCCGCGACGGCGGAACGGCCTCGCCGAAGAACACCACGTCCGGCTTGAGGACGCCCCCGCACCGCGCGCACGGCACCACCCGGAAGTCCGCGACCTGCTCGTCGGTGAGGTCGGCGTCACCGTCCGGGTTCATGGCGGCGGCCACCGGCTCGAACCCCGGATTGGCCTCCTCCAGCCGCCGGGCCAGCTCGCCCCGCGGGGTGGAGGCGCCGCAGGACAGGCAGACGACCCGGTCGAGGCCGCCGTGCAGCTCCACCACCCCGTCGGTGCCGGCCGCCTGGTGCAGGCCGTCGACGTTCTGGGTGATCACGCCCGCCAGCAGCCCGTGCCGCCCGAACGCGGCCACCGCCCGGTGCCCGGCGTTCGGCCGCGCCCGACCGAACGTGCGCCAGCCGAGGTGGCTGCGCGCCCAGTAGCGGCGCCGCGCCCCGGCGCCCGAGACGAAGTCCTGGTAGGTCATCGGCGTGTGCCGGCTGAGGCTGCCGCCCTCTCCGCGGTAGTCGGGGATGCCCGACTCCGTGGACAGCCCCGCCCCGCTGAGGACGAGCACCCTGCCGGCGGCGAGCACATCGACGACGGGCCCCAGCTCCGTCGTGCCGGGCGGCAGGTCCCCGGCGGGGGTCCAGCTCAGGGTGGGACGCATACGCATGCCGCCAGGCTACGCACGCCCGCCGCGATGCGCCGCACGCGGGGGCGGTGCGGACGCGTGCGGACGGAAAGGGGAAGTGCCGGCTCCCGGCCCCGCGGGCCGGCCGCGGGGCGCTGCATGCCGGACGGCGCGTCGGGGGCGTCGCGCGGTGGGGGCGCGTGCCACGGCGGCCCCCGGGACCGGGGCCGGAGCGTCGTGCGCGACCGCGGCGGGCGACCGCGGGGTGCGACCGCGGGGTGCTACCGCCGACCCCGGTCAGGTAGCGTCCGTTCCATGATCGGTTGGGATGCGCTCGTCCGCCTCTGCCCGCCACCCGGCGAGCCGCGCGCCGCGGTGGACTGGGCGGGCGCCGAGCGCGCCCTCGGCACCGGCCTGCCCGCCGACTACAAGCAGCTCGTCGACGCCTACGGCGACGGCGTCTTCGCCGACGCGATCTGGCTGCTCGTCCCCGGTTCCGCCCACCCGGACTGCGACCTGCTCGCGCAGGCCGCCGAGCGCGAGGAGATCCTCGGCGGCCTGTGGGAGTTCGAGGCCAAGCCCGCCGGCCTGGAGGAGGCCGGGGCCAGGGTGCTGCCGTGGGCGTACGAGGAGGGGACCGGGGCCTTCCTGTACTGGCTGGCCGGGCCGGGCCGGCACCCCGACGAATGGACCGTGCTCCACAACGAGGGCCGCGGCCCCCTCTGGGAGCCCCACGCCACCGGGTGCGTGCCCTTCCTCCTGGCGGTGCTCGGCGGAACAGCCGAGTCGGCGTACTTCGACTACCTCCGCGAGGGCGCGGAGCCGCCCGGACACCGCTTCACGACCGCCGACGAGGCCTTCGGCCGGCCCACGGGATGACGGCGACGCGCGACCCCCGGCCCGCCGCCCGGTTGCGACGCGGAGCTCCAGATCGACCACGTGCGGGCCGTGGACGGGACCGGGGCGACGGCAGCCGTGCGCTGCACGCGCGGGCCGGTGCGCCTCGGGGCGCGCTTCCGCCGCCTACGCGACGCCGCGGAGCCGATCGACCTGGTGCTCATCCGGATCCTCTTCTACGGGCGCCCGGTCGACGAACTCGACCCCGCCTGCACGGCTCTCGTCACTCTTCGCGGCGTCGGAGGCACGCTGCTCGCCCCGGGCGACGGCACCGCAGGCCGGCGCACCATCCAGGGCGCCAACCCGCTGCCGTGACCAGCCCGCCCCACGGTCTCGCCGGGGCGGGGCGGAGGCGGTCCGAACGAGCGTGGGACCATCTCGGGATGCGCCTGGTAGCCGACGGAGCCACGCCGATCCCGCGGTCGGTGCTGGTGAAGGACCTCACGACCGACGACGGGTACGCCTTCGAGGCGGCGAGGCCGCTCTTCCTCGCCGCAGGCGACCGCATCGCCTTCGAGGACGGCGGACTCGTCGTCGTGCGGGCCGGCGGGCAGCGGCTGTCGACGTGCGGTGAGTGGTCCACCCGTTGCGGACCCGGCTCCCCGGCGATGCGAGACCCGAAAGGGACTGCCTAGCCGGCCAGGGTGGCGGCCAGGGCCGGGGCCAGGCGCTTGACCAGGTCGTCCGGGGGCAGGGCGACGACCGGGGGGAGTGCCAGCAGGTACCGGGTCAGGGCGAGGCCGAGGAGCTGGGCGGCGACCAGGCCGGCCGTGCGGGCGGCCCGTTCCGGGCCGAGGGCCGCCGCGAGTGCGGGTGCCACCTGGCCGGCGAAGACCTCGCGCATGCGGGCCGCGGCCTGCTCGTTCGTCACCGCGGAGCGCAGCAGCACCAGCAGGGCGTCGTCCGCCGGGTCGCCCTCCCACCGCTCCACGAAGTGCCGCACGAGCGTGGCCGGCAGCTGCTCGGCCGGCACCGCGCCCAGGTCGGGGAGGCGCAGGTCGACCGCGAGGGCGGCGTCGAAGAGCTGCTCCTTGCTGCCGAAGTACCGCATGACCATCGACGGGTCGATCTCCGCGTCCGCGGCGACGGCGCGGATCGTCGTCCGCTCGTAGCCGTGGGCGGCGAAGCGTTCCCGTGCGGCTCTCAGGATCGCGGTCTTGGTCTGGTCGGAGCGTCGCGGCGTCATCATGCCAACAAGTGTAGGCCAACAAGTGTTGACAAGCGGGGCGGGCGGGCGCATCCTCATGTCAACAGCCGTTGGCCAACAAGCGTTGGCCCGCCGGAGGAGGTCCGCGATGACCAGCACCCCCGCACTGCCCTCCCGCACGGAGGTGGCCATCATCGGCGCCGGGCCCACCGGGCTCGCCCTCGCCGTCACCCTCGCCGGGGCCGGCGTCGACTTCGTCCTCCTCGACCGGCAGGCCGAGGGCGCCAACACCTCCCGCGCCGCCGTCGTGCACGCCCGCACCCTGGAGGTCCTCGACGAGCTCGACCCCGCCGGCGCGCTCTCCGCCGACCTCGTGGCCCGCGGCATCCCCGTCTCGCGCTTCCGGATCCGCGACGGCGCCCGCCCCCTCGCGGCAGTCGACTTCGACGGCCTGCCCACCGCCCACCCGTACGCCCTGATGGTCCCCCAGTACGAGACCGAGGCCGTCCTGCTGAGCCGCCTGCGGGCCCTCGGCGGCGACGTCCACCGCCCCCACGAGGTCGCCTCCGTCATTCAGGACGCCGACGGCGTCACCCTCACCACCACCGCCGGCCGGACCCTGCGCGCCGCCTACGCCGTCGGCGCCGACGGAATGCACAGCACCGTCCGCGCGGCGGCGGGCATCGGCTTCACGGGCAGCGCGTACGACGAGTCCTTCGTCCTCGCCGACGTCGCCATGGACTGGGCCCCCGGTCCGACCGAGGTCTCCCTCGCCTTCGGCGCCGCCGGGCTGACCGTCGTCGCCCCGCTGCCGGGGGGAGGGGGCGCGGACGCCGGCCGCCGCTACCGGATCGTCGCCACGGTCGCAGAGGCGCCGCCGTCGCCGGACCTGCGTTTCGTGCGGGCTCTGCTGGCGGAGCGCCTCCGCGGCGAGGCCCGCGTGCACGACCTCGTCTGGTCCTCCCGGTTCCGCGTCCACCACCGGGTGGCCGACCGCTACCGCGCCGGGCGCCTCCTGCTCGCCGGGGACGCCGCGCACGTGCACAGCCCGGCCGGCGGGCAGGGCATGAACACCGGCATCCAGGACGGCCACGCCCTCGGCCGCGCCCTGGCCGCCGGAGACCTCGACGCGTACGAGGCCCGGCGCCGCCCCGTCGCCCAGCGGGTCGTCGCGCTCACCGACCGGATGACCCGCGTCGCCACCGCCCGCGGCCGGACGCTCCGCGTCCTGCGCAACACCCTGCTGCCCGTCCTCGCCCGGATCCCGGCCGTCCGGAACCGCCTCGCCCGCGAACTGGCCGAACTCGACTACCGCTGACCGGCCGCCGCAGACGCCGCAGCGGCCTTCCCCCCGCACATGCAACGGCCGGCCGCGGGTGTGCGCGGCCGGCCGTTGCCTGTGCGGGAGGCGGTCTCAGGAAGCGTTGGCGCGCACCGAACCCGTGCTCGTGCCGGCCGGGTTGCCGAGGAAGCAGGTGACCGTGCGGTCGCCGAGGACCCAGCTCGACGCCTGCGGGTAGTAGTAGAACACCTCGAGCGACTTCGGCAGCTTCGCCGCGTCACTGCCCACGTAGTCCGTCAGCGCCTTGCCGCCGCACTTCTCGTCGGCGCTCGCGACGACCTTGTCCGCGCCCGGGAAAGCCCCGCCCTCCAGGGTGAACACGGCGTACACCTCGCCCTCGTGCGGCTGGTCGCACGACACGGTCCGCACCGACTGCCGGGCCTCGGTGCCCCCCTCCTCGGTCTTCGCCAGGTCGTCCTCGGTGTTGAAGCAGTCGCCCTTGCGGATGTCCTCGACGTCCCTGCGGCGCTCGCGGGGGCTCGCGCCGGGGCTCGCACCGGCGTTCGCGCCGGGGCTCGCGCTCTGCTCCGGCACGGTGACCCGCCCGCCGGTGTCCCGCCGAGGCGCCGTGCCGTCGTCCAGCCCGCCGGACAGCCCGATGGCGAGCACGATCGCGTAGAACGCGATCGTCGCCCCGTGGATGACGATCGCCGCGATCGCCAGCCCCTTGCCCTTCTCGCCGTTCTTCCGGATCTGCGACAGGGCGACGAACCCAAGGATCAGCGGGACGAACGGGATGGCGCAGACCACCGACATCACGAGCGCCACGACGGCGGCCACGTTCGTCTTCTGCGGCTGCGGCGGGTACCAGCCCTGCGGACCGCCGTACGGCGCCCCCTGACCGGGCATCCCCGGCATCCCGGGCGCTCCCGGCTGACCGGGCCGGCCGTACGGGTCCTGCGGGGGGTACGGCTGGTACGGGCCCGACGGCGGCTGCGGGGGTATCGACATGCTCGTGGTGCTCCTCGAAAGGGTGGAAAAGACCAACAGCCGGGCGGAACGCCGCCGGGTGGGGGACTGGTG
>NZ_RPSE01000162.1:0-12404 GCF_003949955.1 Streptomyces sp. WAC05292 | reverse complement strand
GCGCAGGGGCCTCCCCTTCCACCGCGTACCCCAGTTCCCGCAGCACCTCGACCAGTTCCGCCGGCCCCGCCGGCCGGACCCCCGCGACCAGCAGATCCCTCACCAGCCTCCCCTTGGTCGCCTTGTTGAAGTGGCTGACGACGGCCCGCTTCTCCACCCCGTCCACGATCTGCGAGTGCAGCACCCGCACGGTGGCGGTCCTCCCGGCGACCTCCCCCTTCGGCTTCCAGGCGGCCGCGTACGCCGCCGACCGCAGGTCGAGTACGAGCCCGTCCCCGGCGGCCTCCGGCATGACCTGCGCCATCGGCTCCCGCCAGTACGCGCCGAGCGCGCCGAGCCCGGGCAGCTTGACCCCCATCGAGCACCGGTAGGGGGGAATCCGGTCGCCGATCCGCACGGCACCCCACAGCCCGGAGAAGACGAGCAGCGTCCGCTCGGCCAGTGCCCGCGCCGCCGGGGGCAGGTCCGCGAGCCCGAGCGCGTCGTACAGCACTCCGGTGTACAGCTCTCCGGCGGGCAGGGCGGCCGCGTCCCGCAGCCCGGCGTTCTTCGCGACCTCTCCGCGGAGCCCCTGGCTCAGCCCGAGCACCTCGCGCGCCTTCTCCTCGTCCCCCGCGCACAGGTCGACGAGTTCGGCGAGCACGGCTTCGCGCGCCGCGGCAAGTCCCGGCAGCGACAGCGTCCCCGCGTCCAGGGGTGCGCCGGTCCCGCCGGAGGCCTTTCCCTCGGACGGCGGCAGCAACACGAGCACGGCGTATCTCCTCAGACCAGAACGACACAGGGGGGTGCGGCCCCGCCCCAGCGTAGACCGCTCGCCGTGCCGCCCCCGCCGTCCGGCCCTACGCTCGATCCATGCCACGCCGTCATCTGCACATGACCGGCGCAGACGGGGCTGCCCTGCGGGCGGCGCTGCGCGACCTGCGGACCGGGCTGGACGTGCCGCGGGAGTTCCCGCCGCCGGTGCTGGCCGAGGCGGAGCAGGCGGTACGCACGCCCCGGCTCCCGGACGAGGACGCGACCGACCTCCCCCTGTTCACGATCGACCCGCCGTCCTCCCGCGACCTGGACCAGGCGATGCACCTGGCTCGCCGCGCGGGCGGCGGGTACGCCGTCCACTACGCGATCGCGGATCCGGCGGCGTTCGTCACCCCGGGCGGGGCCGTCGACGCGGAGGCGCACCGCCGGGTCACGACCCTGTACTTCCCGGACGGACGGGTCCCGCTGCTCCCGCCGGCCCTGTCCGAGGGCGCGGCCAGCCTGCTGCCGGGGCAGACCTGCCCGGCCCTGCTGTGGCGGCTGGACCTGGACTCGGCGGGCCGCGTGGAGCGGACGGGGATCCGCCGGGCGCTGGTCCGCAGCCGGGCCCGCTACGACTACGACGGCGCCCAGCAGGCGATCGACTCGGGGACGGCGGAGGAGCCGCTGTCCCTCCTGCGGGAGGTGGGCCGCCTCCGCGAGGAGCAGGAGCGCGAGCGCGGCGGGGTGTCCCTGAACGTGCCCGAGCAGGAGATCACCGCGCACGACGGCTCGTACGGCCTGGCCTACCGGGCGCCGCTGCCCACGGACGGCTGGAACGCGCAGATCTCCCTGATGACGGGCATGGCGGCCGCGGACCTGATGCTCGCGGCCGGGACGGGCGTCCTGCGCACCCTGCCGACGGCCCCGGACGGGGCGGTGGGGCGGCTGCGGCGCGCCGCCCGGGCGCTGGGGATCGACTGGCCGCACCACGTCCCGTACGCCGAGCTGGTCCGCTCCCTCGACGCGCACCGCCCGGCGCACGCGGCGTTCCTGCAGGAGTGCACCGCGCTGCTGCGGGGCGCCGGATACACCGTCTTCACGGGCGGCGCGCCCGACGGCCCGGTCGTGCACGCGGCGGTCGCCGCGCCGTACGCGCACTGCACCGCTCCCCTGCGCCGTCTCGCCGACCGCTACACGGGCGAGCTGTGCCTGGCCGCGGCGTCGGGGGCCGGGGCCCCGCAGTGGGTGCTGGCGGGCCTGGAGGAGCTGCCGCGCCGGATGGCGGGCGGGATGCGCCTGGCCAACACGGTGGAGCGGGAGTGCGTGGATCTCGTGGAGGCGGCCGTGATGAAGGGCCGCGTCGGGGAGGCCTTCGACGCGGTGGTGATCGACGTCGACGACCGCGACGCGCGCTCCGGGACGGTGCACCTGACCGAGCCGGCGGTCGTCGGCCGCGTGGAGTCCCCGAGCGGCGGCCTTCCCCTGGGCGACCGCATCCGCGTCCGCCTCACCCGCGCGGACCCCGGCCGCTCCAAGATCCTTTTCACTGCCGGGGCGGCGGCGTGACTGCGGCGCCCTGCAAGGCGGTGACGACCGCGCGCGGATCGTCGGCGTGGAAGCGGATGACGCGGGCCTCGCCCCGCGCGCCGAGCGGCCGGGTGAAGGCGACGGGCCGGGAGAGTACGACGGTCACGGTGGTCTGGCTGCCGACGGCCAGGTCGAGCACCCCGTCCCCGGACAGGGTCGGCAGCCGGCCCTCCGGGTAGCGGCGGTCGACGCGGGCCGAGGCGATGGCGTCCGCCGGGACGGTCAGGTCGAACAGCGCCCCGTACCGCAGCCGCAGGCTTCCGTCGCCGCGGACGACGTGCGGCCGGGTCACGCAGGCGGCGTGCACCGCCAGGAGCAGCAGCACCGTGTACACGTCGAGGACGAGCACGACCCGGTGCACGGCCGGCCAGGGAATCAGCAGGGCGAGCACGACGGTCTCGACGATTGAGACGAACACCAGCCCGTACATCATCGCGGTCTGCGGCCCGGTGTAGGCGGCCGGCAGGTCGCCGGCGGCGGCTCCGTGCGGCGGGCGGCGCAGCACCCACCGCACCAGGGAGGCCCCGGCCCGCAGTTCGTGCAGCAGCAGCCGGCGCACGGCGACGGGCACGGCGGCCCGCGCCGCGGCCCGCAGGGCCTCGCCCCGTACGGCGCCCCGGGCGCGCTCGGCGGCGTACAGCGACCGCAGCACCCAGCCCTGAAGCAGCAGGGCGGCGACGGCGAGCGCCTCGCCCGCGGCGAGCACCGCCGCAGGCGGGCGGAGCCCTGCGGCGACGGCGAGGACGAGGAGCAGCTCGCCGGGTAGGGCGGCGGCGGCCGCGAGGCGCGCGGCCCGCACCCGGCTCACCGCCGGCCCCGCTGCGCGCACGCCTCCATCACGCGCCGTACGACTTCCGCCTGGGCGGGGGCGTACTCGGCGAGCAGTGCCTCGACGACGGCGGGAGCCGCGGTGCCGCCGGGCCCGCTCCCCCCGTCTCCCCGGATCGCGTCGAACACGGCGTCGGGCACGGCCGCGACGAGCGCGTCGGCGAGATCCGGGATCCGCGGGTCGTCGCGCGGCGCGTCGGCAAGCTCGTCGAGCCGCTCGTACAGCGCGAGGACGGCCGGGTCGGCGGCCAGCGGCCCGAGGGCCGCGTAGACGTCGGCGCCGCCTTCGCCGGCCGTGTCGAGGAGGGTGAGGAGCTCGCGGTCGAGGGCGGCGGACGGCGAACCGGTGGCCGGCGCCTTGGCGAACAGGTCGGCGAGCGCGGGCGACACGGGTTCGGTCGCACCGGGCGGCGCGGCCCGCAGCGCGGCGAGCCGGCGGCGGCGCTCCCGGATGCCGGCCTCTTGGCGGGCGAGGTCGGCGTCGAGTTCCTCCAGCACCTCGGCGAGGTCGCGCCCGGCATCGTCCGCGAGCACGTCCCGCACCTCGTCGAGGCCGAGGCCCAGCTCGGTGAGCCGGCGTACGCGCGCCAGCAGGACGGCGTCGCGGACGGTGTAGGTCCGGTATCCGTTGGGCAGCCGCACCGGCTCCGGGAGCAGGTGGACGTGGTGGTAGTGCCGGATCGCCCGGGTGGTGAGCCCGACGAGCGCGGCGATCTCTCCGATTCGCATGCCCTCCAGTGGAAACCCTGCCGTTGCGGCAAGGTCAAGCTGCTGCTCGGGGCCGGGTAGCATGGTCGGCACGGCAGACGAGCCGGCCGGACGGCCGCGTCGGGATCCCCGGATCCCGCCGAGGAACGTCCGGGCTCCACAGGGCAGGGTGGTGGGTAACGCCCACCCGGGGTGACCCGCGGGACAGTGCCACAGAAAACAGACCGCCGGGGGCTTCGGCTCCCGGTAAGGGTGAAACGGTGGTGTAAGAGACCACCAGCGCCTGGGGTGACCCAGGCGGCTCGGTAAACCCCACTCGGAGCAAGGTCAAAAGGAGCCGTCCCCGGACGGCTCTGCGCGGACGTTCGAGGGCTGCCCGCCCGAGTCCGCGGGTAGACCGCACGAGGCCGGCGGCAACGCCGGTCCTAGATGGATGGCCGTCTCCCCGGCGGCCGCGAGGCCGCCGGGTGACAGAACCCGGCGTACAGGCCGACTCGTCTGCCCCACCCGCCCCGACATGCATCGGGTCGGGCGGTTCCGCCGTTCACCGGCCCGTGGACCGCCCGGGAAGTGAGTACGGTGGGCGGGAGGCAACCCGTTCAACCCGTTCAGGATCGCTTGAAGGCGATGCCGGCGGTGGCCCGGGCCCATGCCGCACAGCGCGTCGGCTGACGTGATCGCCGATTCCGGGGCTGCGCACTGCGCGCCGACCGGGGGATCGGGGCGCGAACCAGGCCTGAGAGGAACGGACAGCGGAACGCCGAAGATCGGGGTTGTGGTCCTCACCATGGGCGACCGGCCCGCAGAACTGAGGGCCCTGCTGGCGTCGGTCGCCGCGCAGGAAGGCGATCCGGCGGCCGTGGTCGTCCTCGGCCAGGGCGTGGGACTTCCGCCCCTCCCGGACGGCGTGGACGGCGTGGAACTGCCGGAGAACCTGGGGATCCCCGGCGGCCGGAACGCAGGCGTGGCCCGGCTGCGTGAGCAGGGCGGCGTCGACGTCGTCGTGGTGTTGGACGACGACGGCCTGCTGCCCCGCACCGACACGTTCCGGCTGGTCCGGGACGCGTTCGCCGACCGGCCCCGCCTGGGCGTCGCGGGCTTCCGCATCGCGGACGAGACCGGGGCGAGCCAGCGCAGGCACGTTCCCCGCCTCGGCGGGAAGAACCCCATGGTGTCCGGGCCGGTGACGACGTTCCTCGGCGGCGGCCACGCCATCCGCATGGCCGTCATCGACCAGGTGGGGGACTTCCCCGCCGAGTTCTTCTACGCCCACGAGGAAACGGACTTCGCCTGGCGGGCCCTGGACGCCGGCTGGGAGATCGACTACCGGGCGGACATGGTGCTGCAGCACCCCCGCACCGAGGCGTCGCGACATGCGGTGTACTACCGCAACACCGGCCGGAACCGGGTCTGGCTGGCCAAGCGGCACCTGCCGGCCGCCCTCGTCCCGGTGTACCTCGCCGCCTGGGCCGCGTACACGGTCGCGCAGCGTCCCCCGCTGTCCGGCCTGGCCGCCTGGTGGGCCGGCTTTCTCGAAGGCGTCCGGGTGCCGTGCCCGCCGAGGCGGCCCATGCGGTGGCGCACCGTGTGGCGGATGACCCGGCTGGGCCGCCCCCCGGTCATCTGAGGCCCGGCGCTGCCGGAGCCGGTCCTCCCCGGCGTCACGGCCTGCGGTGGCGGCCCGTCCCCGGGGCCAGGGGCGGCCGGGCGGGTCCGGACGCGGGGTTCGGCGGGGTCTCCGCCTCGGGGTACAGGAGGCGCTTGGCCGCCGCGAGGTCGGCCGCGAACGCGTACGGCTCCCAGCCGTGGCCGTTCCAGCGCTCGATCGCGCGCGGAGATTCGGGCTCCACGTGCGCCGCCCTCGGGCCGCCGCCGGGGACGATCGGCACGGCCCGGAGGCGGCCGATCCTCGCGTCTCGGCGCTCGGCCCACTCCGACAGCGGTTCCTCGTCCATCGTGCGTTCCTCGCGTCGGGGAGTTTCCCCGGAGGGTAGCGCTCTCTGCGGGGCGCCCGAGGAAAACCTGCGGGGATCGCGCGAGAAGGTGTCGCCGTCGCGGCCTCGGGTTGCCGGCGCCGTCCCTCGTGCTGCGCGCCTCCCGCCCCGGCGCGCGGGTGCGCGTCGGGGCGGGGCGGGGTCAGCGGAGGTGGGACGTGTCGTTGAGGAGGCGGAGGGAGGCGTTGCCGTCGCCGTAGTAGGCGACCGCGGAGAGGGACGCCGCCGCCAGTTCCATGCGGAACAGGGACTCCGGCGGGGCGCCGAGGGCCAGGCGGACCAGGATCTTCACCGGGGTGACGTGCGTGACCAGCAGCACGGTGCGGCCCCGGTGCGCGGCCAGCAGCCGGTCGCGGGCCGCGGAGATCCGCCGGGTGGCGGCCGCGAAGCTCTCGCCGCCGCCCGTCGGGGCGGCCTTCGGGGAGTCCAGCCAGGCCTGGAGGTCGTCCGGGTGGCGCTCCTGCACCTCGCCGAACGTCAGCCCCTCCCAGGCGCCGAAGTCGACCTCGCGCAGGCCCTCTTCGACGGTGACGCCGAGGCCGAGCCGGTCCGCGACCGTCTGCGCGGTCTCCCGGCAGCGGCGCAGCGGCGAGCTGACGATCGTCTGGATGGTGCCGCGCGCGGCCAGCGCCTCGGCCACCGCGTACGCCTGGCGGCGTCCGGCGGGGGACAGTTCGGGGTCGCTGCCTCCGCTGCCGGAGAAGCGCTTCTGCGGCGTGAGGGCCGTCTCGCCGTGCCGGAGCAGGACGAACGTCGACGGGGGGCCGAGGTCGGGGCCCCAGCCCCGGCCGGCCTTCGGCGCTCCGGCGACCGGCGCGCCCTCGGCGGGAGCCGGCGCCCCTTCGGCAGCCGGGGCGGGGACCGCGGCCTGTGCCGGCGCGGCGGGGGCCGGCGCGGTGGCGGCCGGCGCGGTGGCCTGTGCCGTCGCGGGCGCGGGCGCGGACCCCGCGGCAGGTGCGGGCGCCGTCGCGGCCCCCGCGGCGGCCGTCGAGGCGGCCAGGGCTGCGCGGACCGCGGCCG
This sequence comes from Streptomyces sp. WAC05292, assembly GCF_003949955.1. NCBI lineage: Bacteria > Bacillati > Actinomycetota > Actinomycetes > Kitasatosporales > Streptomycetaceae > Streptomyces > Streptomyces sp. WAC05292. The sequence continues at coordinate 5,529 of NZ_RPSE01000162.1, read as the reverse complement.
CGCCCGCCGCGGCGTCGCCCGGCGGGCCCGACGGCGGCGGTGCGGCCACGGTGCGGGCCGCCGACGCGTCCAGGGCCGCCGCCGAGGCGGACGGCTCCCACTGCCGGCCGGCGCGTCCCGCGTCCATCGCCTCGTTGGCGAGCCGGTCCGCGTGCCGGTTCCGCTCGCGCGGGATCCACTCGTACGTCACCCGGCCGCGCGGCAGGACCGCCGCCGCCTCCGCCGCGAGCGGCTTCATGTCGGGGTGCTTGATCTTCCAGCGGCCCGACATCTGCTCGACGACGAGCTTGGAGTCCATCCGGACCTCGACCGCCGCCTCGGGGTCGAGGTCGCGGGCGGCCTTCAGCCCGGCGATCAGCCCCCGGTACTCGGCCACGTTGTTCGTGGCGACGCCGATGTACTCGGCGCGCTCCGCCAGCGTCTCGCCCGTCTCCGGGTCGAGGACGACCGCGCCGTAGCCGGCGGGCCCCGGGTTGCCCCGGGATCCGCCGTCCGCCTCCACGACCAGCCGGGGCATCAGATGCCCGAGTCCGCCGTACGGACCAGGATGCGGCCGCAGTTGTCGTGCCGGACGACCCGGTTCGCGGCCGCGGCCTTGATCTCGTTGACCTCGGCCATGTCGAGTTCCAGCCGGCAGCCCTCGCAGCGGCGCTGGTAGAGGCGGGCCGCGCCGACGCCGCCCTGCTTGGCGCGGATCTTCTCGTACAGGGCCACCAGGTCCGCGGGGAGGGAGGCGGCGACGAGCTCGCGCTCCTTCGTGATGCGGGCGGTCTCGGCGTCCAGCTCGCCGGTGGCGGCGTCGCGCCGGGAGGTGGCGTCCGCGAGCTTGGCCTCCAGGGCGGAGACGCGCTCGGTCAGCTCGCCGACGCGCTCCTGCGCGGCCTCCAGGCGCTCCATCACTTCGAGGACGACGTCCTCCAGGTCGGCCTGGCGCTTGGCGAGCGAGACGACCTCGCTCTGCAGGTTCGCCAGGTCGCGCGGGGACATGCCGGCGCCCGAGTCGAGCCGCTGCTGGTCGCGGGCGGCCCGCTGGCGGACCTGGTCGACGTCCTGTTCGGCCTTGGTCTGCTCGCGGGCGGCGTCGCTCGCCTGCGTCTGCGCCGCCACGAGCAGGTCGCGCTGCTGGGAGAGGTCCTTGGTCAGCGAATCGACCTCGGCGTGCTCCGGCAGCGACGTCCGCTTGTGGGCGAGCTGGGACAGCCGCACGTCCAGGGCCTGGACGTCGAGGAGTCGGATCTGGTCGGCGGGCTCGGCGTTCAGTTGGGGGCTCCAGGGGTAGTCGGGGAGGTTGTGGACGGCGCGTGCGCCGTCCAGGGGTCGGTGACCGTGCGGGACACGTGGGTGCGCAGGCCCCAGCCGTGGCGCTCGGATACGGCGTCGAGCTGGGCCGCGGCCTGCTCGCACCAGGGCCACTCGGTGGCCCAGTGGGCGGCGTCGACGAGCGCGAGCGGGCTCTGCTCGCGGGCCTCGGACGCCGGGTGGTGGCGCAGGTCGGCGGTGAGGAAGACGTCCACGCCGGCCGCCCGCACCTGCGCGAACAGGCTGTCGCCGGAGCCGCCGCTGACGGCTACGGTGCGGACGGTCATGTCGGGGTCGCCGGCGACGCGGATGCCCTGCGCGGTCCGCGGCAGCCGGGCGGCGGCGCGGGCGGCGAACTCGCGGAGCGTCTCCGGATGGTCGAGTTCGCAGATCCGGCCGAGGCCGCGGCGGCCCTGCGGGTCGGTCGGGTCCGGTACGAGCGGGCCGGTGATCCGCAGGTCGAGCGCGCCGGCGAGCGCGTCGGAGACGCCCGGGTCGGCCGTGTCGGCGTTGGTGTGGGCGACGTGCAGCGCGATGTCGTTCTTGATCAGCGTGTGCACGGCGCGGCCCTTGAACGTGCCGGCGGAGACCGTGGTGGTGCCGCGGAGGTAGAGGGGGTGGTGGGTGACGAGCAGGTCGGCGCCCAGCTCCACGGCCTCGTCGACGATCTCCTGCACGGGGTCGACCGCGAACAGGACCCGTGCGACCTCGGCGTCGGGGTCGCCGCAGACGGTTCCGACCGCGTCCCACTGCTCGGCCCGCGAGGGGGGCCAGAGAGCGTCCAGCGCGGCGATGACTTCAGAGAGACGTGGCACAGGCCAAGGCTACCGTCCGTACGGAATCGGAAAGGTCCGCCCGCGGCTCCCCCGCGGCAGGCCCCTCGGCGGGCAGCACACGCGGCGGCGCGTCCCGGCGGGAAACGCCGCCGGGACACCCTTAAGGGTGAAGCGGCGGAGGTCGTGTTGTTCGGGTGGAAGTGCGAAAACTAGCTTCCTCACCGGAGGTGACGCACGGATGACTGTCTGTGCCATCGAGATCACGACGGCTGCCCCGTTCACCATCGCCGCGGACGGCTCCTATGCGGCCCGGCTCGCCGGGAGCGGCGAGGCGCGCTACCCGGAGCGGTGGACGCTGGCCGGCCCCGAACCGTACGCGGTGCCGCTGCCGCTGGCCCAGCCCGAGGAGGCCGACAGCGAGGTGCAGCCGCTCGGCGACGGGCGGGTCCTGATCCACCGGCGGGTAGCGGACCGGCACGCCTTCGCCCTGCTGTACCCGACGGGCGGCGCGGGGGCCGGGCCGCGGACGGGCGAGCTCGCGCTGGGCTCCGTGGTCCCGGGCCGGGAGGACGTACGGGTGTCCCTGCTGCCCCCGCCGCCCGGCGGGGCCCGCGCCTACGCCCTGGCCTCCTCGGCCGCCGGCTCCGCCGTCTGGCGGGTGGCGGGCGGCCCCTTCGGGCCCGTGGCCCGGATCGCCGGCCGCTGCACGGGCGGTGTCTGGCTGGACCGCGGCGGCCGCATGCTGGCCCTGGACCGCGAGCGGGAGGGGACGGTGAAGGCGGTCGCCGTGGACCTGGGGCGCGGGGAGGCCACCCCGCTGCTGCAGATCGCGGACGGCAGCGACGACCGGCTGCTGTGCGCCGACCCCGACAGCGGGCTGGTGCTGATCCGGTCGGACGCCCCGGGCGAGACCCGCCTGGGCTGGGGCGTCCTCGGCAGCGCCCGGCCGGTCCGCTTCCCCGAGTGCCTGCGCGGGCTGCCGGCGGTCCCGTTCGCGGTCCAGCCGGGCCAGGCGCTGATGCCGGAGACCTGCGGGGTCGCGTTCCGGCTGGAGGACCCGGCGGACGGCTCCGGCGGCTGGGGCGACGTCGCCCTCTGGCGGCCCGCCGACCGGCGCGTCTTCCGCCTCGCCGCGCCCGCCGGGTGGCTCGGCACCGGCGTGTGGAGCCCCGAGGGCCGCCTGCGGCTGCCGTACTCCACGCCCGAGGTGCCCTGCGGGATCGCCGGGGTGGCGATGCCCGACGCGCCCGCGCCCCCGGTCCGGGTCGCGGCGCCGCCCGCCGCCGAGCCGGCCGCACCGGGGGCCGCCCCGCGGACGGGGCCGCCCGGCCCGGCCGTGCCGCAGGCCGAACACCTCGGCCGCGGCGAAGGTCTCGCCGTCCGGACGGCCCGCGTAGTGCGGCGTGAGGAGCGCGTCCAGCTCCTCGTAGGAGAAGACGTCCTTGGCGGTGTCGAAGACGGCCGCCACCCGGGGCCGCTCCATCACCGCGACGATCCCGCCGTGGACGACGAGCAGCTGCCCGTTCACCCGGCCCGCGGCCGGGGAGGCCAGGTAGCCGACGAGCGGGGCGACGTGTTCGGGGGCCAGCGGGTCGGGGCGGCCGTCGTCCGGGACGCCGAACCCGGCGAAGACGTCCTCCGTCATACGGGTCCGCGCCCGCGGGCAGATGGCGTTGGCCGTGACCCCGTACTTGGCGAGGGCGAGCGCCGTCGAGGTGGTCAGGCCGACGATGCCGCCCTTGGCCGCCGCGTAGTTCGGCTGGCCGGCCGAGCCGCCGAGGAAGGCCTCGGAGGAGGTGTTGACGATCCGCCCGAAGACCGGGCCGCCCGCCGCCTTCGACCGCTCGCGCCAGTGCGCGGCGGCGAAGCGTGTGGTGTTGAAGTGGCCCCCCAGGTGGACGCGGACGACCGAGTCCCACTCGTCCTCGGACATGGAGAACACCATCCGGTCGCGGAGGATCCCCGCGTTGTTGACCAGGACGTCCAGCTTGCCGAAGGTGGCGACCGCCAGCTCGACGAGTTCGCGGGCCTGCCCGAAGTCGGCCACGTCCCCGGTGTGGGCCACGGCCCGGCCGCCCGCCGCGCGGATCTCCTCGACGACCTCCTGCGCCGGGCCGGCGGACGCCTCACCCGAGCCGTCGCGGCCGGACCGGCCCAGGTCGTTGACGACCACGGCGGCGCCGAGGCGGGCCAGTTCCAGCGCCTCGGCGCGGCCGAGGCCACGGCCGGCGCCGGTGACGACGGCGGACAGTCCCTCAAGCGGAAGCGGCATGTGCGGGTTCCTCTCCGACGGGCGTGCGGGGCTCAGAGCTCGATGCAGGTGCGCAGGGCCGTGCCCGTGCGCATCTGGTCCAGGGCGTCGTTGACCTCGGCGAGCCGCACCCGGTGCGTGATCAGCCCGGCGAGGTCGACGCGGCCGGCCCGCCACAGGGCGATGGTGCGCTCGTAGGACCGCAGCACGTCCCCGCCGCCGTACATCGACGGCAGGATCCGCTTCTCGTCGAAGAAGAGGGAGAACATGTCGACGGAGTAGGTGTCGTCGAGGGCGCCCGCGCCGACCACGACGACGGCGCCGCCGCGCCGGGTCATCTCGTACGCGGTCCGCACGGTCGCGGACCGGCCCACGACCTCGAAGACGTAGTCGAAGCCCTCGCCGCCGGTGATCCGCTGCCGGGCGTCGGCGAAGGCGTCGGGCGCGACCGCCTCGGTGGCGCCGAACCTCAGCGCCGCCTCGCGCCGGGCGGCGACCGGGTCGACGGCGACGACCTGGGCGGCGCCCTGCACCTTGGCGCCCTGGACGACCGAGATGCCGACGCCGCCGCAGCCGATGACGGCGACGGACGACCCGGCCTCCACCTGCGCCGTGTTGATCGCCGCGCCGAGGCCGGTGGTGACGCCGCAGCCGATCAGCGCCGCGATGTCGTACGGCACGTCGTCGGGGATCTTCACCGCGCAGGCGGCGGGGACGACGAGCTCCTCGGCGAAGGTGCCGGTGCCGGCGAAGCCGAACACGTCGCCTCCCGAGGCACGCCGGAAGTTGGGGACGGCGGCGTTCCCGAAGGCCGCCAGGCACAGGTGGCCCTGGCCGCGCCGGCACGCCGGGCAGTCCCGGCAGGGCGGCAGCCAGCAGACGAGGACGCGGTCGCCGACCGCGTGGGTGGTGACGCCGTCCCCGACGTCGGTGATCTCGCCCGCCCCCTCGTGCCCGGGGACGAACGGCGCGGGCTGCGGCAGCACCCCGCTCATCGCGGACAGGTCGGAGTGGCACAGGCCGGTGGCCCTGATGCGGATCCGCACCCGGCCGGGCCCGAAGCCCGCGGCCTCCATGTCGTCGACGACCTCCAGCTTGTCCTGGCCTGTCTCGCTCTGCAGCGCTGCGCGCACGGTGCGGCTCCTCGGCTCGGGGCTACGGGGGTGCGGGTGCGGATCCGCATCAGGGCCACCGGCCTGTGCC
>NZ_RPSE01000161.1:0-12425 GCF_003949955.1 Streptomyces sp. WAC05292 | reverse complement strand
GCCCGCGCCCCCACCCGGACGGCGGCGACGGGTACGACGGCGCGTACGAGGACGCGTACGACGACGAGCCGCGCCCCCGGCGCTCGCGCCGCGCGATATGGATCAGCGCCGTCGTGGTGCTCGCCCTGCTGCTGGGCGGCGGCGGGTTCGCCGCCTGGAAGCTGGAGTGGTTCTCCGGCAACGGCGAGACCGTCAGCTTCGGCAAGAACCCGGCCTCGGGCTCCGGGGGCGAGGCGGGCAAGGCGGGCGGCGCGCCGGCCGAGGCCACCCCCAGCGGGGACCCGGACGTCCAGATGCCGACCGGTCCGAAGGCCCAGTTCAAGCAGACCGCCAAGCTCGACGACGGCACGATCGTCGCCAAGACGACGCTGGTCGGAGCCAAGTCCGGCTTCACCGGCGACGTGTGGGTGTGGGCGCCCAAGCAGTACGACGATCCGAAGTACGCCAAGAGCGGCTTCCCGGTGCTCATCGCGCTGCCCGGCGGCGAGGGCTACCCGACCAACTACTGGGCCGACCGCAGCCTCGGCCTGCACAAGGCGATCAGCGACGGCGTCGCGGCCGGCACCAGCCTTCCGTACGTCGTGATCATGCCGGTGCTGAACCCCGACGCGAAGTACTACTACGACGGCTCCGACATCCCCGGTCAGCCCAAGATGGGCACCTGGATGGCGGAGGACGTGCCGAACTTCGCCAAGGCCAACTTCCGCACCTACAAGTCCCGTGACGGCTGGGCCTTCATGGGCTCCTCCTCCGGCGCCTTCGTCGGCATGAAGACCGTCCTCCAGCACCCGGACAAGTTCAAGGCCGTGATCGCCAGCGGCGGCGAGATCGTCCCGGACTCCCCGCTGTGGAAGGGCCACCAGGCGGAGATGGACGCGAACAACCCGGAGAAGCTCGCCAAGAAGCTGATCGACCGCAAGGGCCCGGAGGTGTACATCAACTTCCAGATCGGCACCAAGGAGGGCGGCAAGGACCGGATGGTCAAGTTCCAGCAGGAGTACGGCAAGGGACCGGTCAAGACCACCATCCGCGACATCCAGAACGGCGAGCACAACGGCTGGCACTACGTCCGGGGCATGAAGGAGGGCTCCCTGGAGTGGATCAGCAAGGTGCTGAAGGCGCCCAAGCCCGAGGCCGGCTGACCCGGCCCCCGTCCCGGCGCGCAGCGCCACGGCCCCGTCGCCCCCTGTGGGCGGCGGGGCCGCCGCCGTTCACGCGCCCCACATCACACCCGTCCCAGGCAACCCTCCCCGTCGTTGATCCCTCTGTAAGGGGTGTAAGGGGGACCGATCGGTCCGACCCCGCGCCCCAGCGGGCGCCGGAGAGGGAACGGGACAATTCCGTGCAGCATGACCAGCTTCAGGGCGAGCGCCGCGACGCGGCCGGGGAGGGCCCCGTGACCACGGGCCGCCCCCGCCCCAGGCGCCTGCGCAGGCTCCTGATCGGAGGCGGGCTCGCCTTCGTGCTCACCGCCGGCGGCGGCGCGGCCGCCTACAAGTTCGGCCTCTTCTCGGACATAGGGGATCCCGTGTCCTTCGAGAAGACCAAGAAGCCGGCGGCGGCCTCCGCCGAGGCCGTCCCGTCCGGGGTCGCCATGCCGACCGGCCCGAAGGCCTCGTTCATCCGCACCAGCCGCCTGCCGGACGGCACGCAGATCGCCAAGACGACCCTGAAGGGGCCGAAGTCCGGGTTCACGGGCGACGTGTGGGTGTGGGTCCCCAAGGAGTACGACGACCCCCGGTACGCCAAGAGCGCGTTCCCGGTCCTGATCTCCCTGCCGGGCGGCCGCGGCTACCCGAAGAACTACTGGGGGACCGGCCCGGGCCTCGGCCTCCAGCAGGCCGTGGCCGACGGGGTGAAGGCCGGGAAGAGCCTGCCCTTCATCCTCGTCATGCCGGTGATCAACGCCGACACCAAGAACCACTTCGACGGCTCGGACATCCCCGGCCAGCCGAAGATGGGCACCTGGATGGCGGACGACGTCCCCGACTTCACCCGGGCCAATTTCCGCACCTTCACCTCCCGTGACGGGTGGGGCTTCATGGGCTCCTCCTCGGGCGGCTTCGGCGCCTTCAAGCACGTCCTGAAGCACCCCGACCGCTTCAAGGCGGTCATCGCGAGCGGCATCGACATCGTCCCCGACTCCCCGCTGTGGAAGGGGAACAGGCAGGCGATGGACGAGAACAACCCGGAGAAGCTCGCCGCCCGGCTGATCGCCGCCGGCGGCCCGGACGTCTACGTCAACTTCCAGATCGGCACCGCCGAGTCCGGCCGCGACAAGGCCGAGAAGTTCATGAAGGAGTACGGCAGGGGCCCCGTGCACACCCGGCTGCAGGTGATCCAGGATGGTGAGCACAACGGAAAGTCGTATGTGCGCGGCATGAGGGAGGGCTCCCTGGAGTGGATCAGCAAGGTGATGTCTGCACCGACCCCCGACCCCGGCGTGCGCTGACCGCCGTGAGGCGGGGGGCGTCCGCGGCGGCCGCCGCCGGGGTGGCGGCCGCCCTGGCCGTCGCCTTCGCCCAGGCGGTGGACGAGGACGCCGGCGCCGTCCACCCCTTCCCCGGGGTCGGCGTGCTCATGGCGAACGGGGAGCACTGGTGCACGGCGAGCGTGGTCGACAGCCCCAAGGGGACGGTCGTCGCGACCGCGGCGCACTGCGTGGCCCCGGCCGGGGAGGACGGCGAGCCGGGCGAGGTCGCGCACGACGGCCGCGAGATCGGCGAGCTGTCCTTCGCCCCCGCCTTCACCGGCGAGGGGGCGGGCCGGCAGCCGCTCGGGGTGTGGAAGGTCAAGGCCGTCCACGTCGACGAGCGGTGGACGCGGTGGGGCGAGGACACCGCCGACTACGCGTTCCTCAGCGTCGAGCCGGACGAGGACGGCCGGACCGTGCAGCAGGCGGTCCAGGAGGCGGTCGGCGGCGCCCGGGAGGCGCCCGTTCCGGACTGGACCTCCGGGTACGAGCGGGAGGTCACCGTCGTCGGCTACCCGGAGTCGGCCCGCAACCCGGAGAACCGGCCGGTCTCCTGCTCCACCCGGACCGCCCACGACGAGGACGACCCGGCGATGCTGTACATCGGCTGCGCCGGCTTCTGGACGGGCACCAGCGGCAGCCCCTTCATCGCCGACCGGGGCGGCCCGGGCAGCCCCGGCCACCTGATCGGCGTACTGAGCGGCGGGGACACGGACGTGGACTCCACCGCGGCGCTCTTCGACGAGCGGGCCCGGGCGCTGTACGAGCGGGCCGCGCAGGACTGACGGCGGGCACCCGGCCCGGCCCGGCCCGCTCAGCCCTTGAGCAGGCCGTTCAGCGTGCCGTACGGCAGGGCGTCGGCGACCGCGGTGTACGTGCCGTGCGCGAGGAGCTCCTCCGCGGCGCGCCGTACGACCCCGTACGCGGCCTCCGCCACCCGGGAGCCGAGGCTGACCCGGGCCGCGCCGAGGGCGCCGAACGCGGCGACGGACGGGTCGCCGGGGCCGGCCAGCACGTTGAGGGGGGCGTCGATCCCCCGGGCGAGCTCGGCGACGACGGCCGGGTCGGTGGCGCCGGGCACGAAGATGCCGGAGGCGCCCGCGCGGAGGTAGGCGGCGGCGCGGGCCAGGGTCTCGTCGAGGCGGCCCGCGGGGTCGCCGAGGCCGGACAGGTAGGTGTCGATGCGGGCGTTGACGTACAGCGGGATCCCGGCCGCGTCGGCGGCGGCCCGTGCGGCGGCGACGCGCTCGGCGTGCTCGGCGGGAGCGCGGCCGCCGTCCTCGATGTTGACGCCGACGGCGCCGGCGGCGAGGACCGCGGCGACGGTCTCCGCGACGCCCGCCGGATCGGCGCCGAAGCCGCCCTCGATGTCGGCGGTGACGGGCACGGAGACGGCCGAGGCCACCCGGGCCACCAGGTCGACGGCCCGGTCGCGGGCCAGCGCGTCCCCGTCGGGCGCGCCGAGGGACCAGGCGACGCCGGCGCTGGTCGTGGCGACGGCGGGGGCCCCGGCGGCCTCGACGAGGCGGGCGCTGACGACGTCCCAGGCATTGGCCAGGGCCAGCGGGGCGGCGGGGTCGTGAAGGGCCGCGAAGCGGCGGGCGAGGTCAACGGCAGTGGTCATGCCACCAGTTGATCAGTCGCCTGGCGTTCGCGTCCGGCGGTTTTCCGACACGTACGCCGCCACCCGCGGCCCGGCCGGGCCCGCAAGGCCGCCGCGCCCGGCCCCGGCACCGGCCGTCGGACCCGTCCGGCCGCGCCCGTCCGTCTAGCCGGGCTCGCCCGTCCCGCCGGGCCTGCGCGTCCGGCCGGGCCTGTCCGTCCCGCCGGGCCTGCCCGTCCCTCAGGCCGCCGCGGCCGCCTTCAGGCCCGCCCCGCACAGCGGCAGCACCGCCGTGCGCCCCCGCAGGGGGTCCGCGGGGGCCGCGGGGCCGACCGCGGCCCAGCAGGCGGCCGCCGTGGGCTCGACGAAGAGGCCGCGCCCGGCCAGGTCCCGGTGGGCGGCGGCCAGGGCCTCCTCCGAGACGGTCAGGAAGGTGCCGCCGGACTTCCGGACCGCCGCCAGGATCCGGCGGGCCCGCGGCGGCGCCGGGATGGCGATCCCCTCGGCGAGGGTGGGCCGCTGCTCCGCCGGGCCGGCGTCCTCGGCGCCGGCGGCGAACGCCGCGGCCAGCGGGGACACCGCCTCCGCCTGCACCGCGAACAGGGCCGGCGGGCGGACCCCGCGCCGGGCCAGCTCCTCCGCGGCCAGCGCGGCCCCCAGCAGCAGGGTGCCGTTGCCGACGGGGAGCACGAGGACCTCCGGCAGCCGGCCGCCGAGCTCCTCCCACACCTCGTAGGCGTACGTCTTGGTGCCGTGCAGGAAGTACGGGTTGTACACGTGGCTGGCGTAGAAGACGCCCGGCAGGTCCGCCTCCGCGCGCGCCGCGGCCGCGGCGGCCTCGCGGCCGCCCGGAACCACCCGTACCGCCGCGCCGTGGGCGCGCATCTGCCCGGTCTTCTTCCCGGAGGTGCCCTCGGGCACGAAAATTTCACAACTCAGCCCGGCGCGTGCGCAGTACGCCGCCACGGACGTTCCGGCGTTGCCGCTGCTGTCCGCGACGACCCGCTCGGGGCCCAGCCGCCGGGCCACTTCCGCGAGCATCACCGCGCCGCGGTCCTTGAACGACAGGGTGGGCATCAGGAAGTCGAGCTTGGCGTGAATCCGCTCCCCGAGCGGGAGCAGCGGGGTGTTCCCCTCCGACATGGTCACGGAGAACGCTCCCGGCAGCGGCAGTGCGGACCCGAAGCGCCAGAGCGAGTTGGGCCCGGAAGCCGGGTCGAGGGCGCTGGCCGGATCCGGTGCGAAGTCGAGGTCCCAGGGGCCGCCGCAGACGGGGCAGCACCACGGCGCGGTCCGCACGTCCGCTCGGGTGCCGTCGTCGGGACAGACGTAGCCGGGGATTGCGTGCGTCATGTGCGGAGCACCTTTGCTCTTTCATGGCCGTTGTATGGCACGGATGTTACGCGTCCGCCGTCCCCTTGTGGGATGCCGACGGGCTGGGCCAACCTTTCGACAGGCGGTGCCGGGCCGGGCGTCCCCAGTCTTGTCATGTCCATGGCCTAATGCCGCCGTTCCGCCGCCATCCCCAGAGCTCCACCGACGAGGAGGACCCCCCACATGTCCATGCGTCGCACCCGCCGGAAGGCCGCCGCAGCAGGCGTGACCGCCGTAGCGGCCCTCGCGCTCGGCGCCGCCGCCGCGCTCCCCGCGTCCGCCGCCGACCGCGCCCCCCAGGGCGTCATCGAGAACGCAGGCGCCCCCGGCGCCGTGGCGGGCAGCTACATCGTGACCCTGAAGGACTCCGCCGCCCGCTCCACCGCCGAGAGCGGGAAGGCCGTCGCCCGGAAGTACGGGGCGACGATCGACCGCACCTACAGCGCCGCGCTCAACGGCTACTCCGTCGAGGTCTCCGAGGCGCAGGCCCGCAAGCTCGCCGCCGACCCGGCGGTCAAGTCGGTCGTGCAGAACCGGGTCTTCACCGTCGACGGCGCGCAGGGCACCCAGCCCAGCCCGCCGTCCTGGGGCCTGGACCGCATCGACCAGCGGGCCCTCCCGCTGAACAACAGCTACACGTACCCCGACAAGGCCGGCGAGGGCGTCACCGCCTACATCATCGACACCGGCGTGCGCATCACCCACACGGACTTCGGGGGCCGCGCCTCCTACGGCTACGACGCCGTCGACAACGACAACACCGCCCAGGACGGCCACGGCCACGGCACGCACGTCGCCGGCACCGTCGCCGGCGGCGCGTACGGCGTCGCCAAGAAGGCCAAGATCGTCGGCGTCCGCGTGCTGAACAACCAGGGCTCCGGCACGACCGCCCAGGTCGTCGCGGGCATCGACTGGGTCACCCGCAACGCCGTCAAGCCGGCCGTCGCCAACATGTCCCTCGGCGGAGGCGCCGACTCCGCGCTCGACACCGCGGTGCGCAACTCCATCGCCTCCGGCGTCACGTACGCGGTCGCCGCGGGCAACGAGAGCACCGACGCCAGCACGAAGTCCCCGGCCCGCGTCGCCGAGGCCATCACCGTCGGCTCCACCACCAACACGGACGCCAAGTCCAGCTTCTCCAACTACGGCAGCATCCTCGACATATTCGCCCCCGGCTCCTCCATCACCTCCGCCTGGGCCACCGGCGACACCGCCACCAACACCATCTCCGGCACCTCGATGGCCGCGCCGCACGTCGCGGGCGCTGCCGCCCTGCACCTGGCGGACAACCCGGCGAGCACGCCCGCCCAGGTCTCCCAGGCCCTCACCTCCGCGGCCACCCCGAACGTGGTGACCGGCCCCGGCTCCGGCTCCCCGAACCGCCTGCTGTACGTCGGCGGCGGCACCACCACGCCTCCCGGCCCGCGGTTCGAGAACGCCGCCGACTACGCCATCGCCGACAACGCGACCGTCGAGTCCCCGGTCACCGTCAGCGGCGTGCCCGGCAGCGCCCCGGCGGCCCTGACCGTCGCGGTCGACATCAAGCACACCTACATCGGCGACCTCAAGGTCGACCTGGTCGCCCCCGACGGCACGGCCTACAACCTGCACAACCGCTCGGGCGGCAGCGCGGACAACATCATCCGCACCTTCACCGTGAACGCCTCCTCGGAGACCGCGAACGGCACCTGGAAGCTGCGCGTGAACGACAACGCGAACCTCGACACCGGCAAGATCGACTCGTGGGCGCTGCAGTTCTGATCCGGTACGGGGCCGCCTGCGGCCCGACCCGCACCGGCTGAGCCCGGACCGCCCGCCGGGGCGCCGGGCGAGCGGCGGGGGCGACCGACACCGCGGTCGCCCCCGCTGCGTACTATTTCGCGCATTCGCCTCCGCACCCCCCGGGATGGAGCCCCGCGCCCGTGAGCACCCCGCCGCCGCCCGCCTGGCCGCCGCCGCACCGCCGGGCGGCGGCGTCGCCGCAGGCGGACGGGGACGCGGAGCTGAACGGGTTCGCGCCGGCCTCGCTGCTCGTCGGGCTGCTCTGCCTGCCGCCGCTCGGCATCGTCCTCGCGGTCGTGGCGCTCGTACAGATCTCCCGCAAGGGCGAGCGCGGCCGGCCGCTGGCCCTCGCGGGCCTCGCCGTGTCGCTGGTGACGACCGCCGCGGCCCTGTTCACCGTCGCGCAGGCCGCCGGGCCGCTCTTCGAACGGCTCGACGCCCTGGAGCAGTACGAGAGCGTCGCGGGCGAGCTGACCGTGCCCGAGGAGCTCCAGGCCGGAGACTGCTTCAACGTCCCCGGCGGCGACCTCCTCGACGAGGACCCGCTCTTCTACCGGATCGACTGCGCGGAGGTCCACCAGGGCGAGGTGACCTCCTCGACGCTGCTGGGCCAGCCGGCGTTCCCCGGCGGCCGGAAGGTCAAGCGGAGCGCCGCGGAGGCCTGTTGGCGGGCGCAGGACGCGTACGCCATGGACACCTGGGCCCTGCCGCCGTACGCGGACATGTTCTACTTCGCTCCCTCCCGCGACTCGTGGGCCGACGGCGACCGGCACCTGCTGTGCGCCATCGGCACCACCGAGGTGGAGCACCGCGGCAGCCTCCGCAGGGACGCCGGCATGCTGCGGCCCGACCAGGCGGCCTACCTCGGCGCGGCGAACGAGGCGGAGCTGGCCCGCAGCGGCGCCCCCGACGAGGACCTCGACGAGGCGCTCCCGGCGTACAGGGAGTGGGCCCGGTCGGTGGAGCGGGCGCTGGCCCGTGAGGCGGGGGTGCTCCGGGAGGCATCGGCGCGGCCGGAGCTCGCGGAGGCCGCCGGGGCCCGGCTGAAGGAGGTCGAGGCCTCCCGGGCGGAGTGGCAGCGGGCGGGCGCGTCCGTGCGCCCGGACGGCTTCCGCGAGGCGTGGGAGCGCGCCGCGCGCGTGCTGACCGTGACGGCGGAGCGGAACCTGCGCGGGGCGTACGGGCTGGCGACGACGGTGCCGGACTGGCTGGAGGAGCGGCCGGGGCCGGAGGGCCCGGCGGAGCCGGAGGAGGACCCCGGGGCGGACCCGGAAGCGGACCCCGACTCCCCTCCGCAGCCCGAGCCGGCGCGGCGCCGGACGAGCGGGGACACCGTGCGGCAAGGGGTTTGACTGACCTGCCTTCATCACTTCGGGTGAAACGCTGGCCTTTGCTTGCGGCGTACAACCGACCGTTGCCAGGGTGTGGCTGTCTGTCAACCTGATGGGAGTGCCCAGTGGCTTTCGGTGAGCAGCCGGCCTATCTCCGCGTCGCCGGGGATCTCCGACGGAAGATCGTCGATGGCTCCCTGCCCCCGCACGCCCGCCTCCCCTCCCAGGCCCGGATCCGCGAGGAGTACGGGGTCTCCGACACCGTGGCGCTGGAGGCCCGCAAGGTCCTGATGGCGGAGGGCCTGGTCGAGGGCCGCTCCGGATCGGGGACGTACGTGCGGGAGCAGCCAGTGCCCCGCCGGGTGGCCCGCTCGGGGTACCGCTCGGGCGGGCCCTCCACCCCGTTCCGGCAGGAGCAGGCCGAGGCGGGCGCGCGCGGCACCTGGGAGTCCAGCAGCGAGCAGACCGGGGCGCCCGCGCCGATCGCCGAGCGCCTCGGCATCGAGCCGGGGGAGCGGGTCATGCGGACCCGCTACGTCTTCCGCGACGCCGGCGAGGCGATGATGCTGTCCACCTCCTGGGAGCCGCTGGCGCTCACCGGCCGGACCCCGGTGATGCTGCCGGAGGAGGGGCCGCTGGGGGGCTCGGGCGTCGTGGACCGCATGGCCGCCATCGACGTCGTCGTCGACAACGTGGTCGAGGAGGTCGGCGCGCGGCCCGGCCTCGCGGAGGAGCTGCTGGTGCTCGGCGGCGTCCCCGGGCACGTCGTCCTGGTGATCGGCCGCACCTACTACGCCTCGGGCCGCCCCGTGGAGACCGCCGACGTGGTCGTGCCGGCCGACCGCTACCGGCTCGCCTACCACCTGCCCGTGCGCTGAGCCGCCGCCCCCGCCCGGCCGGTCGGGCGGCGGGTTTCGGTGCGATCGTGATCGCCCGGTCCTGCGCCGATGCCCGGGCGCACCGCCCGTTGCGCGCCCCCGGCGCCGCCCCCGACCGCCCCGCGGGTGCGCAGGCCGGGCCGGTCCGGCCCGCCGCCGGGCCCGCGTGCGCCGGTCCGCAGCCGGCGCGCACGGCTCACTCGTACGCATGGCCGGATGCGTACGCCCGCAAGGTATCTCTTCGTAAAAACCTGTATCCGCTCAGTAAAGGTCGGGCGTAAGCTCGGGCATATGCGCAATGCGGTTTCCCGGGCCGGCGGACCGGCTGCCCGGGCACGTGGATCGGCGGAGGGTGAAACGCGATGAACGACAGCGGTGCCCTGCTTCCGTGGCTGGTCATACGTCAGGACGACAACGGCAACCGCTACCGGGTGGGCCGGTACCCCACCCGGGCCGAGGCCCAGAAGGTGGTCGAGAGCCTCGACCACCGTGGACACGAGCAGCTCTACTGGGTCGAGCGGATCGGCCAGACCGCCACGACGAACTGAGCATCACGGCAGTGGCATAGGCTCCGCCCATGACGGATCGAGTGGTCGTGGGCGGAGCCCTGTGCCGTGCCGGGCGCCTGCTGGCCGCCCGCCGCAGCGCGCCCCCCGAACTGGCGGGCCGCTGGGAGCTGCCCGGGGGCAAGGCCGAACCGGGCGAGTCCGTCCCCGACGCGCTGGTCCGCGAACTGCGCGAGGAGCTCGGCGTGCGCACCGAGCCCGTCGAGCGCATCCCGGGGGAGTGGCCGCTGCGGCCGGGCCTCGTCCTGCACGTGTGGACCGCCCGGCTGCTCGACGGGGAGCCCGCACCGCTGGAGGACCACGACGAGCTGCGCTGGCTCGCGCCCGAGGAGCTGGAGTCGGTGGACTGGCTCGACCAGGACCGCCCCGCCGTCGCCGAGATCGGCCGCCGGCTGCGCGCCGCGGAGGCCGCGGAGGCCGCGGAGGGCAACCGGGCGGCACCCTGACCGGAGCACGCCGGTCGCACGGGGGCGCGCGCCGCTCATGCGCTCGGCCGTCCGCGCCACAGTGCGCCGGGGCATGCAAGTCGGGTGGTACGCCGCCGCGATTATCGGGTATGTCGCTATTGGTCCTATTTGCGCAGTAAACCTCAAGGCGCCGTCCCCGCCGGACCGGACGGCGGCCGCCCCCGGCCCGGGAAGTGATCGGCGTGATCGACACAGACGGCGAATGCGCCGAATGGGCCTTCCCTGCCGAGCCCGGCGCGGTCCGCACCGCCCGCCACGCCGTGCGCGGCGCACTTCACTCCTGGGGCCTGGAGTCCGTCGGCGAGGTGACCGTCCTGCTGGTCAGCGAGCTGGTCACCAACTCCCTGCGGTACGCCTCCGGCCCCATCGGCGTCCGCCTGGAACGCCGCAGGCAGGTCGACGGGGACCCCTCCCTCGGGCCCGCCCTCCTCGTGGAAGTCTCCGATCCGCTTCCGGATCCGCCCCGCGAACGCACCGCCGGAGCCGACGACGAAGGCGGCCGGGGCCTGCACCTCGTCGCCGTCTCCGCGCGCCGCTGGGGCACCCGTCACGGCAAGTCGGGCAAGACCGTGTGGTTCGAGTTGGCTCTTCCTGGTGAGTAACAAGGTGGAGGATGGCTGACGATCACCGGGCATGGCTCGAAACAGTCGGGACCTTTTCGTGATCGGGAACGCCGTGCCGTCCGAGGCCGTGGTGCTGAATACTTCGGTCATGGCCGGTCCGGTTGCGGTGAGCTGGAGGGGACGGTCGCGTGAGCGAGATACCTGCGCAGGCACATCAGGCACGTGTGCCGGGGGAGGCGTGGCACGACTCCCTGTGGCACAGCAGCCCGCCCGGCTCGCTGTACGACCACGTCAAGGCCGCCTCGTTCTCCATCGGACCCGACGGCCTCATCGACCAGTGGAGCCTGCGCGCCGAGGAACTCTTCGGCCTGGCCGCCGCGGAGGCCGTCGGCCGCGACCCCGTCGACGCCTTCATGGCGCCCGGCCTCCGCGCGGGCGCCCGCCGCCGCGTCGCCGAGATCCTCGACGGCAAGGAGTGGACGGGCCACGTCCCCTTCCGCATCCCCGGGGGCGGCGGCGCCCACGGCATCGCCGAGATCTACGTCATGCCGACCCTCACCGAAGCCGCCGAACGGGCCGCGCTGTGCATCGTCGTCGACGTACGCGCCCTGCGCGGCATCGAATCCGACCTCGCCGCCTCACAGGCCATATTCGGCCAATCTCCCTTCGGCTTCCTGCTGTTCGGCACCGACCTCACCGTGCAGCGCGCCAACCGCCGCTTCGCCACCGTCTTCGGCGGCGACGCCGAGGAGCACCGCGGCCGCACCGTCCACGACTACCTCCCCCCGGAGGAAGCCGACCGCATGGCCGAGGCCCTGCGCCGCGTCCTGGAGACCGGGGAGTCCGTCACCGACCTCCAGATCAGCGGCGCCGCCCCCGGCAGCCGCGAGAACCGCCACTGGTCCATCAACCTCTACCGCCTCCACGGCGGCAGCGGCCGGCCCATCGGCATCGCCGGCCTCGGCACCGACGTCACCCGCCGCCACCTCGCCGCCCGCGAAGCCGCCGGCGTCCGCCGCAACCTCGCCCTCCTCAACGAGGCCGGGCACCGCATCGGCAACTCCCTCGACCTGGAGACCACCGCCCGCGAACTGCTCGACGTCACCGTCCCCGGCTTCTGCGACCTCGCCTCCGTCGACCTCTACCAGGGCCTCCTCCTCGGCGACGACGACCGCCCCGCCCGCCCCCAGGGCCCCACCCCCCGGCCCGGCCCCGCACCGGACCCCCCCGTCCGGCACCGCGGGGACCTGGAGGCCCCTGGGGACCCCCCCCCGCTCCCCCCCCCGGAGGTCCTCGGCCGCGGCGGCCAACGGAAGGGGCGGCACACCGTCCCGACCGTCTTCGACGGGCTGCCGCTGGAGCTCGTCCCGATGTACTTCGAGCTCGAC